>CALFEW010001093.1 GCA_937958365.1 uncultured Chloroflexota bacterium
GCTGCCGGTAAATGACGCCCGTGACCAGCGTGCCCAATTTAACGCGGTGGGTTACGGCCGCCAGATAAGTAAGAGCGCTGTAACCCTCCAACATCGGTTCGTCGGCCTGACCCAGCCCCGGCAGTTGGAAGAAATGGTCCATCACCCACAGGCTGTCAAAGCCGGCGTCTTCGGCCGTCTGAGCGATTTCGGCCAGTTTGGGGGCCAGCGCTGCCGGGCCGCCAGGCCAGGTAAATTTGGGAATTTGCAATCCGATTCTCATGGTTTACTCCTGCACAGATTTGTCTGTCTGATGGATAAAGTGAGACGGAGGTATTGTACAACAAGAACGGCCGTTTCCCGTCGTTCTCGCGCGGTTCTCAGCAATTCTCAATTTACCGCCCAACCGCAGCGTTGGCGCATTTGGCTGTCAATGGTAACATGAGCGCATGACAACAGCTTTGCAAAGAGGTGCGCCATGACAGGAAGCCCATCACCGGTAAGCCTATCACCGGTAAAATTTACGCTCCGCGAGTTTGAAAAGCGGGACATAGCTTCGCTGACGACGATTTTCAACAATATTTACCCCGATGAACCATCTACGCTGGAACAAAACGAACACTGGGAAGCAACCTACCCCGCCGACAACCCTCGCCAGCGGCGCGTGGCCGAAACCGACGCCGGACAGGTGGTAGGTTATGGCGAATGTCAACGGCCGTTCTGGTCCGACCAGGTGGAGAAGTATGCAGTATTTGTCGCCGTAGACCCGGAATGGCAGCATCGTGGTATTGGGCAGGCTTTGTATACGGCCGTTGCGCCATTTGCCACCGAACAAGGAGCCACCATGCTGCGCACCGACTGCAAAGAAGACGCCACCGGCGCTGTCCGCTTCTTGGCAGCGGCCGGCTTCAGCCAAATTGGCATCCGCTTCGAGTCGGCGCTGGCTGTGCCCACCTTTGACGAGACGCCCTTCCTGACGGCCGTGAATCGAGCCGCGTCCGCCGGTTATGAGATCATCACCCTGGCCGAAGCGCGCCAGACAGACCCAGAGGCGGATTTGCATCTGTACGAAGTCTTCGCGGCCACCATTGTGGATGTGCCCTTCCCCGGCGAGGATCGCGCCCGGCCCAACTACGATAATTTCCGCGCCAGCACGCTGGATACTCCCAACAGCGACCCCAACGCCATTTTTATCGCCCGGCGCGATGGGCGCATGGTGGGCATGACATCGCTGGAATTGTTGGCAAACACCATCGCCATCACCGGCATGACCGGCGTATTACAGGCGCATCGCGGTCATGGCGTGGCGACAGCGCTAAAGCTGGCTTCTTTACGCTACCTCAAGGACCACCAGTACACTGAGGCGCGCACGCACAACGACACGGCCAATCCAGCCATCCTGGGCCTGAACGAAAAATTGGGCTATCGCCCGCTCGCGGGGTGGTTGGTGTGGGAAAAAGCCATCGAGACCGGGTAAAAATGACTGTAAACCGCCTGGCTCTCAAGCTGGAAACAGAGCGGCTGCGGTTACGGCCGTTCCAAGACACCGACGCCCACACCTTCGCCGCCTATCGCTCTGACCCGGAAGTCGCCCGTTACCAGGGCTGGGACGCGCCCTACAGCCTGGAACAGGCGACCCGGTTTATCGCCCACATGAAAACCATGCCACCTATTCCACCTGGTGAATGGTATCAACTCGCCATTGAAGTGAAAGATGGCGACCTCTTGGCCGGCGACTGCGCCTTTCACACGTTGGTCGAAGACCCACAGCAGGCGGAAATTGGCTTTACGCTGGCGCGCGCCTATCAGGGAATGGGCTACGGCCGTGAGGCCATCACCTGTCTGCTCGATTACCTGTTTGGTGAATTACACATTCAGCGCGTCCAGGCCATTTGCGACGCCGAAAATGCCGCCTCTATCAAATTGCTGGAACGTGTGGGCATGAAACGCGAAACGCAGGTCAGAGAAAACGTCTGGTTCAAAGGGTATCTGTGCAACGAATACGTATACGCCTTGTCGCAACCAGATACAAAAGGAACATAACGCCGTTCCGGTCCAGGCGCCACGAGAATTTCACCAACAAAATCAGGCTTCCTTTGCCCTTAACCCGGTGATGAACTTACGCATTTCATCCAGCACAACTTGTGTCTGATTCTGTAATAGCTCAAGCTGGCTGCGCACCCGCCCTGGGTCTCGTTCGAGCAAAATTTGCGCGGCTCGGGCATTGAGCGTAATGCTAAACAGGCTTTGTGAAACCGAATCGTGCAGTTCACGGGCCAGGCGGTTGCGTTCTTCCAGAGTGGTAAGCTCTTCCACTTGCAGTGCATACGCCTGCAATTTCTGGTTAACCGCCTGGAGTTCGGCCAGCATTTCCTGGCTTTGGCGGCGGTCGGCAATCAACTGCCGGTTGAGAATGACCTGAGCGGCAAACAAAAATCCCCCCACCATAGGCAGCAGTGCCAGGGCCAACCCTCTCGTACCCTGAAAATACGTCATCGAGCTGCCCTGAAGCAAAAGAATCACCACAATCCACCATTGTCGCGCTTTGTCCGAAAGGACCAACGCCGCCTGATAACACAGCGGAACAAACAAGATCGCAACAAAATCAAAATCCGGCCATACCGAGAACAAGACCAGAATCAACAGTGATTGAAACGCAAAATACAAGTGTAGAATCTTGGGGGAAATGCCGGGTCGCCATAAAACCAACGAGAAAAGGACGACAGAGAGAAGCTCCAGACTCAAATACCAGCCC
>CALFEW010001094.1 GCA_937958365.1 uncultured Chloroflexota bacterium
TGGCGCGTTGGTGCAATTCCTGGGCCAGCGCGGCGTCATCCACCTGGATATAGCGGGCATTCACCTGTTCCACGGCGCGGGGCACATCGGCCGTCACCTGGTCGCGCATCTGGCCGGCGATCATTTCTGCCGCCAATGCCTCGCGGAATTCGGCTTCGGTCCATTGATTGGCTTCCAGCCAGGCGTTGAAGTTATCGTCGCCGTTGGCCGAAGCGCGCAGTTCGGCTAATTGGCTATCTACCATGTCTGGCGTCACCACGATACCGGCAGCTTCGGCGGCCTGCATGATCAACAGACGCTCGATGAGCGCCTGCAAAACTGTGTCGCGGTAATCGGGGTTGTCGGTCGTCCCGGTTTGCGCCTGGGCCTGCTCGTAGCGGGACAGTTCTTGTTCGTACACAGACAGGTAAAGCGGCGCGCCATTGACGGTGGCGGCCAGGGGTTCGCTGGGCGTGGCGGTGGGAGGAACGGCCGTATCTGTCGGCGTAGCCACAACTTCTTGAGGCGCTGCCTCGCCAGTTGTGTTTTCGGTTACGGCCGTGGGTAGGGTCGTGGGGTCAGGTGCGGGGTCATCGCCGCCGCAGGCTGCCAGCAGCAGGACCATCAATCCCACAAAAAGAAGGCCATACAAACGTCGCATGTTCGTTACTCGCTCAAAAAATGACATAATGTTTACCATGAAGCTCTGTAAGATTATACCCAGGCGCACCTGAGCGGCAAATTTGCGGCCGCTTTCCTTGCGCCTGAGGCTTGCTTTTCACATCATAAACTCACCTGCGCGGCTCCATTCGCGGCGACGATCTGACCTTTTTTGATAATGGTTTGTACCAGATTGATGCCATATCGGTAGCCTAACTGGCGATAATCGGCCGTTTCCAGGATGAGGATGTCGGCTTGTTTGCCCGGCTCCAGGCTGCCCACTTCGCGGCCGCGGCCGATGGCGTGGGCGCTGTTGAGCGTGGCCGCGACCAGCGCCTGGGCCTGGGTCAGTCCCATGTAGCGGCAGGCCAGGGCTATGACCATCTGCATGGATTCGCACCAGCTTGTGCCGGGATTGCAATCTGTGGCCAGAGCCAGCGCGCCGCCGGCCGCCAGAATCGCTTTGGCCGGGGTGTATTTGCTGTGCCCCAGACCAAACGGCGTGCCCGGCAGCCCCACGGCAATAGTTCCGCCCTGGCCCAGGGCGGCAATGTCCGCCGCCGGGGTTTCCACCAGGTGATCGGCGGAGATGGCTCCCAGTTCCACAGCCAGTTTGGTTCCGCCCAGGCCGACAAATTCGTCGGCGTGAACCTTGAGGCCGAAACCCAGTTCTCTGGCTCGTTCCAGGATGCGGCGGGTCTGGTCCAGGTCGAAGACGCCTTCTTCGCAGAACACGTCGCAAAAGAGGGAACGGCCGTTCGCCATCATCCATTTTTGCCCGGCCGGGAGCATCTCGTCAATGACCAGATTGACATAATCGTCGGTGCGACCGCGATATTCGGCGGGCACAGCGTGAGCGGGCAAAAAAGTGGGCGTTATGTCAATGGGATGACGGCCGTCCAGCGCCGCGATGGCGTCTAGCAGTTTGATTTCGGCGTCCACCGACAGGCCGTAACCGGTTTTGGCTTCCATGCTGGTGGTTCCGTAACGCAGCATGGCATCCAGACGGGGCAGGTTGGCCGCGACCAACTCGTCTACCGACGCTTCGCGTACCTGGCGCACGGTTGACATAATGCCACCACCGGCGGCCATAATTTCCATGTAAGTGGCCCCGGCGAGCCGCTGCTCAAATTCGCCGGCGCGGTCGCCGGCCCAGGGGATGTGGGTGTGGGGGTCTACGAAGCCGGGGATGAGGCAACGGCCGTTGGCGTTGATGGTCTGGTCGGCGGTGTAGTGGGATTGGAGAACGGCCGTTTCGCCCACAGCCACAATCAGCCCATCCCGCACCGCCACCGCGCCATCCACGATGAGGCCCAATTCGCCCAGCGCCGCGCCGCGCTGCGGCCCGTTGGCTCCCGGAACCACGCATACCTGGCTGGCTGAATGAATCAATAAGTCTACTTGTTCCATGTTTTCCTCCTGTGAAAAAAGATTTGTCAAATCTTTAAGATTTGACAAATCTAA
>CALFEW010001095.1 GCA_937958365.1 uncultured Chloroflexota bacterium
AATCCCACGCCGGAAAGGGCAGGTCGTCAATCTCTTTGATGGGTGGGCGGCGGGGATTGCGCTGGGGGCCAACGGCCGTCTGGTAAGCCAGCCCCATAATGGCCGCGCATTCGGTGGGGGGCAAACGGCCGTCATGCGCTTCTAAACTAGCCACCAACTCGGTCAACGTCTCCTCCCCTTCGCCCAGCAGCACATAATCCGCGCCCGCCGCCAGATAGGCTTCCGCGTGGTCGGTGGCGTCGGAGCCGCATAAAATCGTGATGCAGCCGCGCTCTTGCGCCATCTGGGTCATGGTAAAGGCGGCCTGACGCATATTCAGCAGGCACATTTTGGAGAGGTAGTTGAAGTTGTCTTCGTAGATGACGGCGTAGCGCGGCCGGTATTGGTCCAGGGCGGCCGCCCATTCCCCTTCCGATTCGGCCAGCATCGCATCGAACAGGGCGACGGTGTAGCCATGCTGCCGCATCAGCGCCACGGCCGTCATCGTGCCGATGGGTGGGTAAGGCTGCATCGCCTGCCACAATTTGGCGTCGAAGCGCAGATAGTAAGATTGACCAAAGAGGATGTCAGTCATAATTGCCTTCTTGCCGGAGAGCCGGGTGGTAAGAATTGGTCGTTAGGACCCGTGACCCGTATGCCGTATTCCGTGTTCCGTATTCCGTGTTCCGTGTGCCGATGGCGTTTGCCAGAGGTAGCGCCCTACGGAATACGGCATACGGATTACCGATTACGGATTACGGATTACCGAATACGGCCACTCATCAGGTCTCCAACGGCCGTGAACGTTCCTGATACGCCGCCAGAACCCGCTGTTTGTGGGCGTCGAAATGGCCTTTGCACCAATCCTTGCCAAAATTGGCCTCGTGGCTGGGGCGATGGCTGAATTTGCGGATTTTGCGCTGCATCTCCCAATTGTCGGCCCATTGCCCGATTGGGGTGCGCCAGGGCAGTTCCAGAACGCCTTGCAGCAGCGGGTGCGGCGCGGGCAAGTCCAAGCGGATCAGGGGGTCGCTGCCGGCGTTGGGCATGAATTGATGGGTCCAGGGATTCAACCGCCGTATCTGCCGGTAGACGGGCAGGCCGTACAGCGGCGTCATCTGCACCAGTTCGTGGGCAGTGTACAGATTGTGGTCGGGAAAAGCCAGGGCAGTTTCCGACAAAATGTAGTTGGGGCACAGCGTCCAGCCGCGCCGGGCGGCCAGGCGCACAATGGCAATCATGAAGGCGCGGCTGAGCCAGACACGGCCGTTTCTGGTGACAATCAGGTAGTCAATGTCGGCCCGGTGGTCTACGTTGTTGACGGCCAGCGAGCCGGTCACGGCGACCATGCGCACAAACGGCAACGAGGCGATGAGACGGCCGTATCGGATGGCCCCCGGCCACAACGTCTGCGCTACGGCCGTTCGCTGCTGGCGGATGCGCCCAATCTCTTCCCGGCCGGGCAGCATGTAATACGGTGGTTGGGTGGTCAGGCAGTCGGGCAGCAGACGGCCGTCGCGCAGTACCTCGGCTATTTCGGTTGGCGTGGCCGCCACGCCTTCCAGATAATGGTGAATTTCGGGCAGCGTCAGCGGGTAGTCGAAGACGTCCACATAAGCAATGGTGCGCCAGACGGCCGTTTCCAGCGGCGACAGGGTGGGCGGTGGGGTCGGGGCGGAACCGTTGTGGGCGTTCATAATGGCCCCGCCAGAATTTGCTTGTAGATCACGGCCGTTTGCTGCGCCGCCTGTGCCCAAGAAAAATGGCGCACGCGCTCAAAGCCCTGCGCGATGTGCCACTCACGCTGCGTCGCCGAATCGAGCAGGCAGTTCAACCCATCGGCAATCGCCTCCACCGATTCCGGGTCTACCAGGTAAGCGGCCGTGCCGCTCACCTCCGGCATGGCCGAGCGATTGCTTGTCAGCACCGGCGTGCCACAGGCCATCGCTTCCAACAAGGGGATGCCAAACCCTTCGTGCAAAGAGGGAAAGGCAAACAGCGTTGCCAACGAATAGAGGCCGGGCAAATCGGCCTGCGGCACAAAGCCCAAATAATGAACCTTGCCGGACAAACCGGCCGTCGCCGCCTCCTTTTCCAACGCGCCATCCATCAGCCAGCCATTTGGCCCGGCTAAAACCAGGTGGCAGTCGGGCTGATGGGGCTGCACTCTGGCAAAAGCGGCCAGCAGCCGGTGTAAATTTTTGCGTGGTTCAATCGTCCCCACGTACAAGATAAAGCGGGGCGGCAGATGATACTGTTGGCGCAGCCTGGCCCGCCGGGCCTCATCGTGCAGCGGCCGGAACTGTTGGCCCACGGCGTTGTAAACCACATGCACCTTTTCCGGCGACAGATGCAGAATATCAATCAACTCCTGGCGCGAAGCGTGGGAAACGGTGATAACGGCCTGCGCCCGCCGGGCGACCTGGGGCATCAGCAGCCGCTGCGCCAACAGACGTGACCGGGGGTGATATTGGCTAAAGAGGAACAGCGACGCATCATGGATGGTGAGGACGTAGGGGGAGCGGCAGCCCCAGGGAGCGGAATTGTTCATAAAATGACACACATCTACCCCACTTTGGGCGATGATGCGCGGCAATTTGAACTGCTCCCAAACCCAACGGCTGCGCGGGAAGTAACCGGCAAAGGGCTGCACGCCGCTGATGTCGTTGTGGGTAAATGGCTTGTTGCTGTAAAGCAGATAGTTCCACTGCGGGCAGGCGGGGATAAGATGGCGCAGCAATTGTTCCACGTAGGTTCCCACGCCAGAGCGGGTATATTGCAGAGGGGTGCCGTCAAAGCCGATGCGCATATTTTTTCTCGCTGATCCACAGGCCGACAAGCAGCCAGAACAATAAGCCGGTAGCATTGAACAAAAGGAAAAAATCTAAAAAACCATGAATAAAAAAGGCCAGCAGTCCGGCGGCAACGGCCGTTTGCCACATGCCCACCTCTGGCTGGCGCAGGGTTCGCAGGACATCGGTTAGCAAACCCGCCGACCACAATAGAAAGGGCAGCGCGCCGATGACGCCGAGAGAAACAAGCAGTTCCAAATAGAAGTTGTTGGTATGCACCGTCGTGTCGGAATAAGGCAGGCCTAACCAGTCGCCGTAGGTGAGGCGATAATTATCCAGGCCAATACCGAACAACGGCCGTTGCCCCACCATCTGTAACCCCACCCGCCACAACGTCGTGCGATTGGGCACAGGCCCGGCATACTCCCAGGCCGCCCGGTCACCAGCCACCGCCGCCGGTTTGACCGGCCCGGTCTGGCCTTCATTGGCGGACACCGTCACCAGCGTGGTGGCAAATAGGCCGCTTTTGTTGCCAAACCAGGTAACGTTTTCATGCACCACGTCCCAGCGCAGCTCATAGACGCCGGGGTCAGGCGGGGCAGTGACCGGCACGTTCATGTGGACGGTAGCTTGCGGGTTGACGGGGCCGGGAAACGGCCAGCGCTGTTCCCCATGCGCCTGCTCGCCCGCTTCATCAATCCAGCGCGCCCCCAACAGGATGGGGTTTTCGCCCTGGCTGCGCCAGACGAGCGCGCCCTCGTTGGTCACAGTCACCGGCGCTTCGATGGTCGCCCCGGCGGCTAGGGCCAGGGTGGGCGGGACGACAATGTGGGTACGGTACCATTCATCCACGTTGCCATCTTGCAGGCGCAGGCGAAACTGGCTGCTTAACAAGGTATTGCCGATGGTGAGAACGGCCGTTACTCCCGCCAATCCCACCCACCACAGCGCCATCTGGCGGCTGCGCGCCGGCTGCCGGACGGCCAGCCAGGCGGCCAGCAGCAGGCAAACCAGAATAATGGTGGCAAAGCTGGCCCGGCTCAACGTCAGCACGCCGGCTTGCAGATACAGCAGGGTCAGCAAAAGCAGCAGGGCCAGCAGGGGGTATTTCACCCGGCGGGGCCAGTGGCTCCGGTTCACAGCCCAGGCGGCCGCCAGCAAAAAGGGCAGGGTCGCTTCAATAAACATGGCCGCCTGATTGGCGTAGTCAAACGTGCCCGTCAGACGCAAAAAGGAACCCACGCGGGTGATGTGCGAGCGAAACAGACCGGCCCAGGCCAGCTCCGATTGGCTGATCTCCCACCAACCGATGGCGGCGGCCATCAATCCGGCCAGGACCAGCGCGCCGCTGATGATACGGCCGTCACCCGGCCGGCGGATAGTTTGCCACACCGCCAGGGCCAACAACATGCCGCTGATCAGCCGCAAGGCGGCCTTGAGCGCGTTGCCTTGCTGCTGGGGCGCCAGCAGCGTCGCCAGCAGCAGCCCGCCGACAAACAGGGCCAGCCACCCGTGATAGCGGTTGAGAAACCCTGGCGGGTCGGCCTGCCCTGGCGAGTAAAAGAGGGATACGGCCGTTGCCGCCAGCGTCAACAGCAGCAGCGCCTCCACATTGGTAATCGCCAGCGGGCCTATCTGCCACAAAGGGCGATCTAATTCAAAAGGCAAGCTAAACGCCAACAGAACGAGCGCCGCCCAAGACAGCCGATTCCCCGTATCCCGCACCACCTGTTGCCCCTTTGTACTCATGAATTCCTTCTAACGTGGCCGCGCCAGCGCCCATACACAGGCGACTAACAAAAAGCCTTCACTGACCAGCGTGGAGAGGGCTGGCCCCATCACGCCCAACCGGCCAATCAACACCCAACTCAGCGCCAGATGCAGCGCCAACATGCCACCGCTAAACAGTCCCAAATAAACCTGCTGCTGGCGAGCAATCAGGTAATGGGTCAGGCTGTAGTTGATAAAGGCCGGAACAATGGTCAGGCCCAGCAGTTGCAAAATGGGCACGGCCGTTACGTAGGGCGCGCCATAGAGCCAGGGCAGAAGCCAATCGGCTGCCAGCCAGAAACCGGCGGCCAGCGCCAGCCCGCCGCCGCCCAACAGCACGCTGACGCGCCCGCCCAACACGTTGGCCTGCCGGGGATTTTGCGCCAGCGCCAGGGAGATGGCCGGGAAAACGGCCGCCATGAGCGAAGCCGGTATCACCTGGGTGGGTTCCACCAACCGGGCGGCGGCGCTGAATTGGGCTACGGCCGTTTCGCCCAACCGGTATTGCAGCAGCAAAACCGCCGACCGGGTATAGGCAATGGAAAGAAAAATCGCCACGCCCAACGGCGCGGCCTGGCGCAGCAACAGCGCATAAGAACCCGCGCCCGGCCGGTGGCCGACCTCTGGCGGCTGCACTGGCTGCCCCAACGCCTGCAACCAGCCGCCCCGCCGCAAGCGCCCCATCCCCCACAGCGCAAAGCCCACTGTGACCAGCAGGCTGCCGCCCGCCAACGGCGTCAGGCCGCCGCCCAGCCACAAAACCATCGCGCCGACCAGGGCCAGCGTCACCCGCGCCCCGCCCAACAGCCACGCCTCCTGGGTTAACGCCTGCTGCCCGCGATAAATGTAGGCCACAAACTCCAGAAAGGTCTGGCTTAACTGCATCAGCGCCAGGAGAAATAAGGGAGGACGAACGGCCGTTGGCTGCGTGAGTATCAGCCCGACCAACAAAACCACCACCAGCCCGCTCAGGCCACATTTCAAATGGAAGGCCATCCGGGCGATGGGCTGCGCCGCCGACCCGTGAACGGCCACCTCGCGGGCGACCAGCATTTGCAGCCCCATGTCGGCCAGTTGCGCCAGCACAAAACCGAGCGCCAGCCCATAATTGTAAATGCCAAACGCCGCCTCGCCCAACTGCCGCGCCGCTACAATCGTCAGGGCAAAAGAAGCGGCCCGGCCGATCATTTCCGACGTGAGTTTAACGGCCGTGTTGTAAGTCAGTTGTCTGGGTAAACGATGGATCACCCACCATACCTTAACCACGACAGCAATCTCCTGTGAAAATGGGAGCGCGGACGTCCCGTCCGCCAGAGCAGGCGGGACGCCTGCGCTCCCAGGGCTTCCATTCGTGGAGGCTCCCTTTTCTTCAGTTTAAATTTTTCTCACACGCCAAAGTTGACATTTCTTGTGAAAATGCGTCAAAGAGGTAGATTACTCAGAGACTATCGCTAAAATCCAGAGGTTTCGGGACGTTGATAGGCCATGAAGCGATTCAAGGCGCGAAGTTCCAGCGGTGCGCGGTAGATACGGCTGTGATAACGCCAGGCGGAAACCCAGCGCAGCAGCTTGCGCCGCCCACCGGTCAGGCGTATGTCGGTGGCGGTGGGGTAGTAGGCGGTTAAGACGCGCTCGAAGTCGTACAGTTGTTGGTGCAACGGCCGTTGTACCCAGGGCAGCATC
>CALFEW010001096.1 GCA_937958365.1 uncultured Chloroflexota bacterium
TTGCATTGACAAGCCGCCCGGCTTCGTTATAATTTCATAGTAAGTCTAGTGAACTTACAAAGTGGCGACCTGTGAAAAAAGCGACCCGTGAACATACCAGGGTTCATAACCAACGCTTAATCCTCCGCACGATTTATCAGCAAGGGGAGATCAGCCGCGCCGATCTGGCCCGCGCCACCCGCCTGACCAAAACCACCGTTTCCACCATCGTCGCCGACCTGATTGCCGAGCAGTGGGTGGAGGAGGTGGGGCACGGCCCTTCTGAAGGTGGTAAACCCCCGGTACTTCTCAGCGTTCTGGATGATTCGCGCCACCTGATTGGCCTGGACCTGGCGAACAGCGAGTTTCGTGGCGGCGTGATCAACCTGCGCGGCCATATCCTCCATCGCGCCCACGTGCCTTTGCCGGATGAAGACGGCCGTTTAGCCCTGGAACAAGTCTACAACCTGATGGACTCGCTCATGGCCGAAGTAACCCGGCCCTTGTTAGGCATCGGCATTGGTTCGCCCGGCCTGATTGATGCGCGGGCCGGTATTGTGCGCCAGGCGGTGAACCTGGATTGGCAGGCGCTGCCGCTGCGGGCGCTGCTGCAAGATCGTTACGGCGTGCCGGTTTACCTGGCCAACGACAGCCACGCGGCGGCGTTGGGCGAGTACACCTTTGGTTCCCATCCCGGCGTGACGGATTTGATCGTGGTGAAAGCGGGCCGGGGCACGAGCGCGGGCATTGTGTTGAACGGCCGTCTCCATTACGGTGATGGCTCCGGGGCCGGCGAAATCGGCCACGTGCGTGTGGTGGACAACGGCAAGCTCTGCCTGTGCGGGCACACGGGCTGCCTGGAAACCATCGTCAGCTCGCGGGCCATCATCGAAAAAGCGCGGGCCGTTTTTGCCGCCGATCCCAATGCCATCCTCCACCAATTTGCCCCCACCGAAAACGACATCACCACCCACGTAATATGGCAGGCATTCACCGCCGGCGATCCGGCGATAGCGCAAATCGTGCAGGAAGTGGGCCGTTATTTGGGCATAGCGGTGGCAAATTTGATCGGGGCGCTTAACGTGCAAACCATCATCGTCGCCGGTAGTCTGGCGCGGTTTGGGCAGCCATTGCTGGACGCGATCAGCGCGGAAATGCGGACCAGCGCTATGGCGACACTGGCGGAAGAAACGGCCGTGCGCGCCAGCGAATTGGGGCAAGACATTGTGATGCTGGGGGCGGCCTCCCTGCTCTTGAGCAACGAACTGGGGTTGGTGTAAGATGTCAACGATGCGGCTGGCGATTGGCGTAGACGTGGGTGCGACGAAAATCGCGGCGGTTTTGGCCGACGAGTGTGGGCGGACGCTGCGGGAATTACGTCGTCCGACAGAAGCGGACCGTGGGCCAACGGCCGTTATCCGCACAATTGCCGCCATGATTGCCGAATTGATCGCCCAGTCGCCGGACCCGGTTGTGGGCATTGGTCTGGACGCGCCCGGACAGGTCAATCCTGCGGAAGGCGTTGTGCGGCAGGCCACCAATCTGGGCTGGGAAGAAGTACACCTGGTCGCCGGACTGCGCGAAGCGTTGAACCTGACGCTGCCGCTCTACGTGATACGCGATGCCTATGCCGAAGTGTTGGGCGAAGCCTATTTTGGCGCAGGACAGGGCTGCAAAGACCTGGTTTATCTGGGGCTTGGCTCGGGTTTGGGCGGCGGGGCGATGAGCGACGGCCGTCTGATCAGCGGCGCGACCCTTAATGCGTCGGAAATCGGCCATTTGTCGTTGGACCCGGACGGCCGTTTGTGCAGTTGTGGTCAGCGCGGCTGCGCTGAGACGGTGGTTTCCGGCAACGGTGTGCTGGCGACGGCGCGGGACTGGATTCAGGCGAACGCCTGGCCGACGACGCTGCTGGACGGCCCGGCGTTAGCCGCCGAAGACGTGATCATGGCAGCGGCGAAGGGGGATGTGTTGGCAACGGCCGTGATGTCCAAAGCCGCCCGGTGGTTGGGCCAGATCATGGCTGCCTACGCCATCATCCTCAATCCGGCGCGCATCATCATCGGCGGCGGTTTTGGCAAAGCCGCTTTCCCACTGCTGCTGCCGGAAGCGCAGCAAGAACTCAACCGCCGCGCCCTCAACATGAATCGGCAGCAGCTAGAAATCGTACCGGCTGCCTCCACGTCCAGCGCCGTTGGCGCGTCGTGCCTGGTATGGCACTGGGAATTGCCGCACGCGGAACGGCCGTTCAATCCATCCGTTCGTGGCGAGGGTAATGCCCCGCAAGGAGGTGATAATTAACCGCCCATCCACAATCGTGAAACCAAACCCTATTTTCCGTTTACTTGAACCTCAAAAAGGAGAAGAGAAAGATGTTTAGCAAAAGATTGTTCGCTTATTTGTTGGCTTTGTTGATGATTTTGGCCCTCGCCGCCTGCGGTGGCACGGCTGAAACACCGGCGGAAGAAGCGCCCGCCGAAGACACGGCAGCTACAGAAGAACCTGCTGCCGAAGAACCGGCCGCGGAAGAACCAGCCGCGACCGGCGAAAAAGTGACTTTGACCATCGAAAGCTGGCGCAACGACGACCTGTCTATCTGGCAAGACGTCATCATCCCCGCTTTCAATGCCCACTATCCCGACATTGAAATCGTTTTCTCGCCTTCGGCCCCGGACGAGTACGATGGGGCGCTGAACACCCGCCTGGAAGGTGGCGTGGCCGGCGACCTGATCACCTGTCGTCCATTCGACCGCTCCCTGGCCCTGTTCGATCAGGGGCATTTGGCCTCGTTGAACGATTTGGAAGGCATGGCGAACTTCGGCTCTGTGGCGAAATCGGCCTGGATCACCGACGATGGCTCCGATGTGTTCTGCGTGCCGATGGCCTCTGTGATTCATGGCTTCATCTACAATCAGGCGATTTTTGACGAGCTTGGTTTGACCGAACCGACGACTGTCGAGGAATTCTACGCGCTGTTGGACGCCATCCAGGCTGGCGGTTACACGCCGCTGGACATGGGCACGGCCGATCAATGGGAAGCGGCGACCATGGGCTTCCAGAACATTGGCCCGAATTACTGGCTGGGGGAAGACGGCCGTCTCGCTCTCATCGCCGGTACAGCCAAATTCACCGACCCCGAATACGTGGCTGTCTGGGAACAGCTCGCCGGATGGGCGCCTTATTTGTCCAGCGGCTTCCAGGCCCAAACCTACCCCGATTCGCAAAATCTCTTCACGTTGGGCATGGCGGCCATCTACCCGGCCGGTTCCTGGGACATCTCGCTGTTCAACGACCAGGCTGACTTTGCCATGGGCGCTTTCCCGCCGCCGGTGGCCGCGGCCGGTGACACCTGCTACATCAGCGACCACACCGACATTGCCCTGGGCATGAATCCGGCCACCGAAAGCCCGGAAGCGGCGCGGGCATTCTTGAACTGGGTCGCCTCGGCCGAATTCGCCGAACTGTACAGCAACGCCCTGCCCGGCTTCTTCTCGTTGGCCGACGTAGACGTTTCCCTGACCGACCCGCTGGCCCAGGAATTCCTGGACTGGCGCGGACAGTGCGAATCCACCATCCGCAATTCCTACCAGATTTTGTCGCGCGGCGAACCGAACCTGGAGAATGAACTATGGCGCGTGAGCGCCCAGGTCATCAACGGCGACATCACCCCGGAAGAGGCGGCGCAGCAGATTCAAGATGGTCTGGATGCCTGGTATACACCAACGGCCGGTGCGTCTGAGGTGGCGGAAACGGCCGTTACCGACGCAGGCGCTGACGCCGATCTATCCGGCAGCCTGGTCATCGAAAGCTGGCGCAACGACGACCTGACCATCTGGCAAGACAGCATCATCCCGGCGTTCAACGCCCACTATCCCAACATCGAAGTCATCTTCTCGCCTTCGGCCCCGGCTGAGTATGATGGGGCGCTGAACACCCGCCTGGAAGGTGGCGCGGCTGGCGACCTGATTACCTGCCGCCCGTTCGACCGCTCCCTGGCCTTGTTCGATCAAGGCCATCTGGCCTCGC
>CALFEW010001097.1 GCA_937958365.1 uncultured Chloroflexota bacterium
TCCGAAATCCGAAATCCGAAATTTTCACAGGAGGGGTTGTGAAGGCTGTTGTTTTTCATGAACATGGGACGCTGGAAAAAGTAAGCTATACGGACGTAGCCGAGCCGCAGATTGGGCCGGACGACGTGTTGCTGCACGTGAAAGCGGCCGCGCTAAACCGGCTGGACTTGTGGGTGCTGGAAGGCTGGCCGGGGCTGAATCTGAAGCTGCCGCACATCATGGGCAGCGATGGCGCAGGCATCATCGCCCAGGTGGGGGCCAACGTGACCGGCTTTGCCATCGGCGACCGGGTGGCCGTGAATCCCACGTTGTTTTGCGGCCATTGCGTTTATTGCCGCAACGGCCGTGACAATATGTGCCAGAAATTCGCCATCCTGGGCGAGCATGAGGATGGCTTTTTTGCCGAGTACACGGCCGTGCCCGCCCGCAACCTGCTCAAATTACCCGACGACGCCGATTTTGCCACAGCCGCCGCCGCTTCCCTGGTATTTGTCACCGCCTGGCATTCGCTCATCAAGGCGGGCGGCTTGCAGGCTGGCGAATCGGTGCTGATTGTGGGCGCGGGCGGCGGCGTGAATACGGCGGCCATTCAGATTGCCCGGCTGGCCGGGACCGGGCCGATTTACGTGGTCGGCTCTTCCGCAGAGAAACTGGCCCAGGCGCGAGAATTGGGCGCGGACGTCACCATCAACCGCCAGACGGAAGATTGGGGGCGGGTATTATTTAAGGCCACCCAGCGCCAGGGCGTGGACGTGGTGGTAGACAACGTCGGCGCGGCCACGTTCCCGGCTTCGCTGCGGGCGCTGAAGCGCGGCGGGCGGCTGCTGACAGTGGGCAATACCAGCGGTCCCAAATTCGAGATTGATAATCGGCTGATTTTTGGCAAACAATTACGCATCATCGGCAGCACCATGGGCACGAGTATTGATTATGAAGAAGTGATGGCGCTGGTGTTTAACGGCCGTCTCCGCCCCATCATAGACACTATTTACCCCCTCTCGGCAGGCCCGGTTGCTTTGCAGCGCCTACAAGATGGCCTTGTCAGGGGCAAACTGGTTCTGACCAACGAGTAGGAATGTGCCGTGTCCCGTAATCCGATAACGGAAACGGATTACGGCGAACGAGTTTCCCATGACCCCATATCCGTTTAAAAACCTCGTCTTCCAGGGCGGCGGCGCCAAGAGCTTTGCTTATCACGGCGTCGTCCACGTCCTGGAGGAGGCCGGTATTTTGCCGCACATCGAGCGCGTAGGTGGTTCGTCAGCCGGGGCGATGTTCGCCGCCATTCTCAGCTTCCGCCTCAGCGCCGCCGAGAGTATTTCCCTGTACAACACCCTCGATTACAACAAAGTACCGGGGCTGAAAACGGCCGTGCGGATGCCCTCGCGCCTCATCAACGCCAACTTTGGCATAGAGTTGGCCCACAACGTGGACGGCCTCAACCGGCTGCTGCGCCATTATGGCTGGTACGACACCGACTATGCCTACAACTGGCTGCTCGACATCATTTCTGCCCAGATTGGCTACGGCCGGGCCACTTTCGCCGACTTTCAGGCAAGGGGGTTCCGCGACCTGCACATTGTCGTCACCAACGTTTCCCAGCACCGCCTGGAAATCTGCTCCGCTGATACCACGCCGGACACGGCCGTAGCCGACGCCCTCCTCCTGTCGCAGTCCCTGCCGCTTTTTTTCGCTGCGCCGCAGTTTGATGGGCGACGGCTGGGCCAGGGCGATTTTTATGGCGATGGTGGCATCCTCTCCAACTACCCCATCCACCTCTTTGATGCGCCGCACTATGAAAAGGGCAACCCGTACTACAAAAACGGCATCAACTGGCAAACCCTCGGCTGCCGCCTGTATACCCCGGCCGACTGCCCCGACGCCGGACGGCGGCCTATCAGCAACCTCGCCAGCTACCTGACCAACCTTTTTGAAACGGGACTGGAAGCCCAGGGAACGGGGTACGAGCGGCGTCCCATAGATCAACGGCGCACCATTGACGTGAGCAACTGCTGTGTCTCGGCCATAGATTTTAACATCCAGCCTGGACCGGAAGATGAAAAATATCAGAAATTAGTCCATGCGGGGGAAACGGCCGTGCGCGACTTCTTGCAAACCTACACGCCGCCAGACCTGGTCGTCCCCAACCCCTTGTCCGAGCGCATCCGCCGCCAGATCGAGCGCTTCTTCAATTTCCGCAATCGGTCGCAGGCGAACGAGTAAGCGGTAAACGGATGGCCGTCATCTATTGTTTGTCGTAGGCCCGGACCTCCGGGTAACGCGCTTCCCCTTTCAGCAGCGCGGACGGCCGTTGCCGCAGCGCCGCCTCAAAAAATTCCAGGGTGTAATCATTGATGATGCGGGCCGCGCGACGGCCGTTAATCGGCCCTTTTGCCCCAAACATGCGCGTCACCGGTGAGAGCAGCGGCAAATCGCTGTAATCATAGTGACCGCTGCCGGCAATGGTGAAGACCTTGCCTGTCGGTCGGCTGTTGACGACCAGCCTGTCGGCTACCGCCCCGTTCGTTCGGCCAAATTCACCCTCACTCATCAGGCATAAAATGGGCAGATCAAACCCTCGTTGGATGATGGCTTCGTCTAACGGCCGTAACCAGGGGTCCAGCAGCAGAAGCGCCCGGCAGCGCGGATCATTGTAGGCGAACTGCACGGCCGTGCCGCCGCCCATCGAGTGCCCAAAACTGCCCACGCGGGATAGGTCTAAACGGCCGTAAAAGGGATGCGTCGGGTCCGCCTGCCAGCCGGCGGCCTGATCCAATACAAACTGCACATCTTCGGCCCATTGCTGGATGCCCAACCGCCCTGAATGCTCTATCGGCATATCGTCTGGCGGCGCAGTGAGACCAAAAACCACACGGCCGTCCGGGAACACCGTTAAGATCGCCCCCCGTGTATGATTGGGCGCAATCACCACGTAACCGTGGCTGGCCAACTCTTCCATTTGCCAGGTATTTTGCGAATGTAACCCCAGATAGCCATGCGAAAATGTCAGCACCGGGAAGGGCGCACCGGCAACGGCCGACGGCGCAGCCACGAAGCTGTGCGTCCGCGCCAGGTCTACGTGCCGCAAAATAAAGGGGGGGAAGCCAAAACGCCGGGCGATGGCCGGTCCGCCAATCTTAAAATCGGCGATGAAGGGAGCGCGCCGGGGTTGAGACGGCCGTTCCGCCGGATACCACACCTGCACCATCAATTCACGTGGCTCCACCCCACTTTCGCTAAACACGTCCGGCCGCGTCGCATCCACCAGATAAAACGTGCGCGTGCCCACGACGTAACGACCGGTTGGTTTGGGCAGGTTGGGCACGGCCAGGGCATATGGCAAAGCCACAGACACCAGGTACAGCGCCATTCCCAGGAAAATCGCCCAACCATTGCGGGCAAAACTGGCCCAAACCCCCACCCAGATAACAGTCAACACCGTCAGCGATTGCAGGTAAGCCGGAACCATTTGCCAGCGCGGCTTTTCCCCCACGGTGTGGATGATGATTAAAAATGGGGTAAACAGGGAAGCGGCGTATACGGCCGTTACCGCCGATTCAGGCAAGACATACAACCCGGCTATCGTCAGCAAATGCCCTACCAAAATGGCAATTTCCAGTCGTCGCATACACCCCCTTAATGAATCGCTCGACCGGTTCTTTCGCGGGCAATGCCCCACAGGCTTAACAACAGCGCCGCGACAATCAACGCCATCATCGTCAGAAATGTGACCCTCAGGCCGGCGATTTGCGCCACAATAGGCGCAGTGGTCGCGCCGCCGGGCAGCGTTTCGCCGGCAAAGGCAGCGACGCGACCGGCCCACAGAGCGCCAAACAGGGCAATACCTGTCGTTTGCCCTAACGTGCGGCTGAGGCCCAGCAGCCCGGAGGCCACGCCCAAATGCTCGTAGGGAACCGACCCCATCACGGCGCTGTTGTTGGGCGACTGGAAAACGCCGATGCCCAGACCGATAGGCAGCACGCCCAAAGCAAAGCCGAATACGGCCGTTGTCGCATCAAAGCCGCTCATCACCCACAGGCCGCCGGCCAGGATGAGCAGGCCCACGCTGGCAATGATCCGCGTGCCATACCGGTCGGAAGCCGCGCCGGACAATGGCGCAGCCACGCCCAGGAACACGGGAATTAAGGCCATCATCAGGCCCACCTGCTGGGTGTCGTAACCGCGCATGTTTTGCAGATAAAAAGGCAGCAGCAAGGTCGCCCCGGCAATGGTCAAAAAAACGGTGGTCCCGGTGAGCAGGCTTATGCTAAACAAACGATTACGGAACAGGCGCATATCAATCATGGGTTGAGGATGATGGTTTTCCAGCCACACAAACAGCGCCAGGAAGAGTCCACCGGCAGCCAGCAAAGCCAGAATGCGCCAATCGCTAAATCCAATTTGCTGCCCAATCGTTAGAGCCAGCAACACGGAAAGCAAGCTGACAAACAAGACAAACGCCCCGGCAAAATCGAACTGTGGTCGTCCAGACGGCCGTATATCCGGCACAAAGCGCCAGGCCAGAACCATACCCAACAGGCCAACCGGCAAATTGACAAAGAAAATCCAGTGCCAACTCAGCGAGTTGAGCATCAGTCCGCCCAACGTGGGGCCGATGACCACGCCAATGGAGACAAACGTGCCGTTCAGACCCAGCGCCTTGCCCCGTTCCTGCGGCGGAAAGGCTTCGGTGACAATTGCCATGCCCAGACCCAGAGCCATCGCCGACCCCACAGCCTGCACCACCCGCGCCCCAATCAACCAATACACCGTAGACGACAGGCCGCATAAAACGGAACCCAGGGTGAAGATGGCAATACCGGCCGTGTACAGCCGCTTTTTGCCGATCATATCGCCCAACCGGCCGATGCTGGGCAGTAAGGTGGTTTGGGTGAGCAGATAGGCCAATATCACCCACTGGGCGACGGCAAAAACTGTGTCCAGTTCTGTCACCAGCGTGGGCATCGCCACGTTGATGATGCTGCCGTCTATGGTAGCCAGGAAGGTACTCATGGCAACGGCCGTCATGACGAACCATTTGCGACTGTAATCAATGGGGAGAACTTCTGTATTCATGTGTAGGTGTCTGTGTTCAGGCAATGAGTTATTCGCTGAGAGGAGCAATTTCGTCGCCAACGACGCGCCGTAATTCAGCAGTAGACAGGCGCATAAGGGCATGAATTTCGCCGCCACCGCCGTAGACGATGGGATGCTGGTAAACGGCCGTATCCACCACTGTCCGCAACGCCGTTTGATGCCCGAAGGGCGGCACGGCCCCCACGGGATACCCGGTGATGTCGAGGACCTGGTCGGCAACGGCCGTTTTCAACCGCCGCCGCGATACGCCCAAATAATCGGCCAGCCGCTTCCAGGCCACCCGCGCCAGGCCGTTGTTGACCACCAGCACCGGCGCGCCATCCGCCAGAAACAAAACCGATTTGATAATCTGGTCGGGTTCCACAGCCATCACGGCAGCCGCCGCCGCCACCGTGGGCGTCTCCGCCGGCAGGTGCAAAATTTCCGCTTGAATCCCCTGCTCCTGAATAAACCGGGCCAGGTTACTGCTGTTAAACGCCATAATCACTTCCTTTGCGCGTGGCGTTAGCAGTGTAACAAAAGCGGGCAATGACGCAACAGACTGATGGCCGGCAAACGTCAAACGTCAGGCTTATGGTCTGATGTCTGACGTCTGACGTTTGAACCAACGATCAATCCTCCCCGTGTTATGGATATGGATTGGGCGTTGCCGTGGGCGTGGGCGAAGGGGTGGGGGTGGGCGTCTGCGTTGGCGTCGGTGTTACAGGCGGCAAATTGTCGCCATGCACAAACGGCAAATAGACGCAGGTATCCTGTCCTGGATAGCCGGGATACCCTGGCGAACCTGGCTGTCCACACTGGGGCGGCTCTGGGGTAAGGACAGAAGCTTCACTGCTTGCTACAATATACCCTGTAAACAATAATCCGAGGATGCAAACGGCTACAAAAAGATATTCAAGAGAGTGTCGAAACCGGACCATGGGTGGCTCCTTTGCTAATATACAATTTACCAATAAGAACTGAGCATCCCAAAATCATCTTACCATAGATTTTGCGTAAAACGGCCGTAACAGTACAAAAAGGGTATCTCCATGAAACGTCACACGTTAGGCCAGACCGGCCTTCTCGTCTCCCCCATCGGCTTAGGGCTGGCTGCCTTAGGCCGCCCCGGCTACATTAACCTGGGCCACGCCCAAGACCTGGGCGAAGATATTGCCGTCACGGCGATGGAAAGCCACGCCCACGACGTGTTGGATGCGGCCTGGGCCGCCGGCGTGCGCTACTTCGACGCCGCCCGATCCTACGGCCGTGCCGAAGCCTTCCTCGGTTCCTGGCTGACAGCTCGCGGCCTCTCCCCCGCTGACGTGATCGTCGGCTCGAAATGGGGCTACACCTACACCGCCAACTGGCAGATAGAAGCCGAAAAGCACGAGGTGAAAGAACATTCGCTGCCCGTTTTGCAGCGGCAAATCGGCGAAAGCCGCGCCTTACTGGGCGATTTTCTCGATCTGTACCAGATTCATTCCGCCACCCTGGACAGCGGCGTGCTGCAAAACGAAGCGGTGCTGGGCGAACTGGCCCGCCTGAAAGCCGCTGGCCTGAAAATCGGCCTCTCCCTGAGCGGCGAACGGCAGGCGGAAACTTTGTACCGCGCCCTGGACGTTGTGGTGACCGACGGCCGTCTA
>CALFEW010001098.1 GCA_937958365.1 uncultured Chloroflexota bacterium
GTCATCCGGGCTTTGGGCGTGATAATCGAGCGCGCGCGCCCAGCGCATTTCATCGTAGCCCAAAACCGGGCTGCCGGGTTCGGCCACCAGCCGGCGGCAGCGGACATAGCTGTTTACCTCGCTGTCAGCGATATGGACGATAATCTCGTGGATCGTCCAGGTTTCGGGGCTGGCGTGGAACTGCCACATCTCGCGCGGAAAACGTTCCAGGGCGGCGGTCAGCGCCGCATACGCCGCGCCAGCAATCGGGCCAGAGTAGATGTACCCGGCGTGCGGGGCAATGATGGCTTTGGGCGGGGAAGAGAGCGATGGCAGGGCAACGGCCGTGTCTATAAATTCATTCACCATCCGTCGCAATTCATCTGGCTGTGCCGGATAAAACGTACCGGCCACCGCCGGCTGGCGTATTATGGTCATAACAACCTCCTGCGCACATCGGAGCGCGAACGTCCCGTCCGCCCTCGGCAGGCGGGACGCCTGCGCTCCCAGGCAATTACAGCGGGTAGAATCCGCCAGTTGCCGCTCATTTTGCGCCAATCTACCTGTAGTATAATGACTTTTGGTAGGCACTGGCGGCCGATTATAATATTCTGAGAAGACTGTTGTCATCTCCGAATTGTAGAGCGTGATGAACCAGCAATTAAACGACACAATTCCGACAGTTTACTGGCATAAGCTGGAAAACGGCCGTATCCAATGCGACGTTTGCCCCCGCGAATGCAAATTGCAGAACGGACAGCGGGGTCTATGTTTTGTGCGCATGGCCCAGGACGACCAGATTGTGTTGACGACTTACGGCCGTTCTAGCGGCTTCTGCATAGACCCCATCGAGAAAAAACCACTCAACCACTTCCACCCCGGCACGCCGATTTTGTCCTTTGGCACAGCCGGTTGCAACCTGGCCTGCAAGTTCTGCCAGAACTGGGACATCAGCAAATCGCGCGAATTCGACACTCTGGCCGATCAGGCCGCGCCGCAAACCATCGCCCGCGCCGCCGAACAATTGGGCTGCCGCAGCGTCGCCTACACCTACAACGATCCCACCATCTTTCTGGAATACGCCGTAGACGTGGCCCAGGCATGCCACGAACGGGGCATCTATTCGGTGGCCGTGACGGCCGGTTACATCAACGAACCGGCGCGGCGCGACCTGTACCGCCACATGGACGCCGCCAACGTAGACCTGAAGGGGTTCACAGAGAAGTTTTACCAGCAATTGTGCGCGGGCAGCCTGTCGCCGGTGCTGGACACCTTGCTCTACCTGAAGCACGAGACCAACGTCTGGTTTGAGATCACCAATCTGCTCATTCCAGGGCAAAACGACAGCAGCGCGGAACTGGAAGCGATGACGCGCTGGGTGGTGGATGAATTGGGGCCAGACGTGCCCCTGCACTTCACCGCCTTCCACCCGGATTACAAGATGATGGACGTTCCGCGCACCCCGCCCGCCACGCTGACCCGCGCCCGCCACATCGCCCAGGCCAACGGCGTGCGCTACGCCTACACCGGCAACGTCCACGATACTACCGGCAGCAGCACCTACTGCCACGCCTGCGGCCAAAAGTTGATCGAACGAGATTGGTACGTGTTGGGTGAGTGGAATCTGGCTGAGAACGGCCGTTGCCGTTTCTGCCACACCCCCTGCGCCGGCCACTTCGACCCGCAGCCGGGGAAATGGGGGGCGCGGCGGCAGCCGGTGAAGTTGGCGAATTTTGCGGTGTAGGTTGGTTTGGATTTAGATTTGTCCAATCTCAGAAGATTGGACAAATCTACGGCCAGCGAACATATCACGCGGGTCCAGGCGGGTGATGCCGTCAATCTGGTCGAAGTGACGGTCCGTAGAGATGATGTGGGTGAGTTGGTGCGTGTGCATTGAGACTTATTACCACACGCCTCGCTCAATCTCCGCTTCCATCTGCGGCCAATCAGCAACCGGGGCGTCTAGCGCCAGCAGTCGGGCCAGCGCCTGCTGCTGCTTGGGCCAGGTGAAATATGTTTGCACCACCGCTACCTGAATCAGTTCAGCTATTGTTTTGCCAGTCTGCTCGGCCAGTGCAGTGAGTTGAGTCAGTTGTGCTGTGGTTAAATGGGTTCTACGGGAACGGTTTCACAGTTCATTGCCCTTTCTCCAATTGTTGCGACTGGTTAAAAGATACCCGATCCGAATCGCGTCATCAACTGGAAAACCGTTTTCACGGCGACCAGACACAAAAAAAACGGCCGTTCGCTCTAACAAACGGCCGTTTCACCCAATCTCAATGCAATCATCCACCAACGAACATATTACGCCAGGGCAAGATGGAGATCGTCTCGAATCAGGGGAGTGACTTCTTCCTCTAGCTGGACCTCAATTTCGTCGCGCGTCTTTTCCAGGTCGTAGAGCGACTGCAAATTCATCCAGAGTTCTGCGGACGTGCCAAAGTAACGGCTCAGACGTAGAGCGGTATCGGCTGTAATCGCCCGCTGTCCATGAACAATTTCATTGATTTTGCGCGGATAAACGTTCATGTCTTTTGCCAGCCGATACTGGCTGATGCCCAATGGCTTGAGGAAATCTTCGAGCAAAACTTCACCAGGATGTACCGGAGGAATTTTCTGTTGGGTCATCATTCACCTTTATTTGTGATAGTCCACAATTTCGACTTCATAAGCATCACCATCTAGCCATTCGAAGCAAACGCGCCACCGATCATTGATGCGAATACTGTACTGTCCTTGTCGATCACCTTGCAGCCTTTCCAACCGATTCGAGGGCGGGAGAAGCAAATCGTTCAAGTCTTTGGCTGAATGCAAAAAGGCTAATTTCCGATAAGCAGTTGGTTGAATGTTTTGTGGAAGCCTGCGAGAAAAAAGACGATTAAACACCTTTTCTGCTTCTTTCGACTTGAAGGATTTAATCATACTAAATAATACCGCCGCACAGTAATACCGTCAAACGATGCACAAAGTCTCTAACCAGCTATCCAATCTCTAATCTCCAATCCCCCTCTTCCGGCAAATAAACAACCGCCGCAAACCAACCAGCGGCATGAGGGTGTTTTTCGTGCGCTCCTCAATCCAGTAGCCCAGGTTGATGAACCAGTCCGGGCCGGCCGGAATGAGGACGGTGGTTTCGCTGTGTTCGATGTGGAAACCCACGTCCCGGATCATGGATTGGAGACGGCCGTTCCTCAAAAACCGGTGTGGCCCTTCCGAATGATGCAGCCCGGTAATCGCTGCCAGCGCATGCATCGGCTCCCAGAAGACGTTGGGCGTGCTGAGGATCAGCGCGCCGCCCGGTCTGGTGACACGGGCGAGTTCGTGCAGCAGGTAATACGGCCGTGAAAAATGCTCCATACT
>CALFEW010001099.1 GCA_937958365.1 uncultured Chloroflexota bacterium
ATGGCGATTTGTGGTTGCAAGATGGTCAGGGCCAGGGCGGCGCGTTCGGGCGTCAGGTGACCGGTCCCTAAAGTTGGTCCCCAGCCCCACACCGGCAGCAGCGCCACGTCCAGATGGTCGGCAAAGTCGGCCATTTCCGGGAAGATGTCGGTATCGCCGGCAAAGTAAATGGTGTGTTGGCTCTTGACCAGGTAGCCGATGGGTTGGGCGGAAGGGCCTTTGGGGAAGCGACGGCCGTCATGCACCGCCTGAGTCGCCTGAATTGTGACGCCGCTTACGGCCGTTTCATCCCCGGCGTGCAGCTCCTCCAAGTTCTTAAACCCCTGGCGCGAAAAATAGGCGGCGCTGCCGTAAGGTACGATCAACCGCGTCTTTTGCCCCAGGCGGCGCAGCGACGGCCAATCCAGGTGGTCCGAATGCAGGTGGGAAATAAGGACGGCGTCAATGTCCTGAAAAAGGGTGGGTTGGATACGCGGCGTGCGGTGCGAGAGGTGGGCGATATGGCCGCGCAAAATCGGATCGGTCAACAGGCGCACGCCGTCCATCTCGATCAGCACTGTTGCGTGACCGACGTAGGTGATAGCTGCACTGCTGTCTGGTAATTGTTCGCTCATCGTTATCCTTGACCGGCCCGATAGAACTTCAGGTACGGCCGTAGGTTAAGTATAAAACAGCCCACAGGAAACGCCGTCGCTGCCCGCCGCTTGCTTATGCTCTGTTCATGCCTTCATAAGGTTCTCATAAGCATGAGACGGCCGTTGTTGTGACCCCATCTAACTTTAGGTATAATGCCCCGTTTTGAGCGAGAAAAGGATTGGCATGAGCGATGAAAACAAGGGAGCGGTGAGCCAACCGGTGGTTCGCTGCCCCCGTTGTGACAGCGTAGTGGCCGCCGAAGCGACGGTTTGCATCATGTGCGGGGCAGCTATTCCTGTGCGCCCGACAGTGGTGATTGCGCCCGCCGCCCGGTCGGCGGCTGTGGAGACGATTGTGCCTGCGCCGGAAACGGCCGTTTCCCCCACGCCTATCCCTGACGTATTTGAATCGGTTATGCGCGAGCGGCAATCAGCGGCGGTGTTTTGGTTGACGGCCGTTTTCGCCGTCATCATCCTCATCCTGGGCAGCCTGGTCTGGCAATACCGCGACCCGAATCTCATTTTGGCGCTTGTGCCAACCCTCACGCCCATCCCACCCACGCCGACCCATACGCCGACTCAAACCCTTATCCCCACCGAAACAGCCCCGCCATCGGCCACGCCCACCATCACCCTGACGCCCGCGCCGACCACCACGCCGGAGCCACCGCGCCTGCACACGGTCAGCAGCGGCGATACGCTTTTTGGCCTGGCGCTGCGCTACCGCGTCGAGCCAGACTCTATTGCCGTCGCCAACGGCTTTGCTCTCGACGCGCCGATTCTCTCCGGGCAGACGCTGCAAATCCCCTGGCCCACGCCCACGCCGCCCCTCATTCCCGTCGGGATAGAGGTCAACGGCGAACTGGTCATCGCCGACCCGACCGGCTGCCAGCGTTACGAGGTTGTCACCGGCGATTCGTTGTCAGCCATTACGGCCCGCTTCGATGTGGACTATGACCTCTTCTTGTTGGTGAATCGGCTGACGAGCGCATCGGTGATTCAGCCTGGCGACACGGTCTGCGTGCCCACCATCGTCTATGGCGCGACGCTGCCGCCCACGCCCGGCCCATCGCCCACGCCTTCGCTGACGCCGCCGCCACCTGGCCCCCATCTGCTCTACCCGGTGCAGAATGCGACGATTGCGCCGCCGGATGGGTTGGTGACGCTGCAATGGGTGGCCGTCAAAGACCTGACCGACGACGAGTGGTACATGGTGGAACTGACCGACCTGGACGCGCTGGACAGCGCGCCTTTTCGCGGCTTCACGCGGGACAATGCCTTCCAGGTTCCATCAAGCTGGCGACCGCCGGTGGCCGAGCCGCACAACCTGCGCTGGCGCGTAAGTATCGTGCGCGTCACCGATTGGCGCGCCGATGGCCTGCCTATCTACACCTACAGCGGGCAGAGCAGCGCCGATGGCTTTTTCACCTGGGAAGGCGCTGTGCCCACGCCCACGCCAACCCTCACGCCCACCGCCACCCCGCAGCCCACGGCAACGCCTTCTTAGGCAGAAGACTTGGTGACTGTAGCCATGTTGCCCCCCATTTTGCAGACAAAACTCTTCATCCCCCGGCGGCAAACTCACTTTATCCGGCGAGCGCGTCTGATTGACCGGTTGAATGAGGGCGCGCAACGGCCGTTTACCCTCATCTCTGCCCCCACCGGTTTTGGCAAAACCTCGTTGGTCGCCCACTGGATTGAGCAGTATTCCGGCCCGGCTCGTTTTGCCTGGCTATTGCTGGACGACGGCGATAACGACCCGGTGCGTTTCCTGGCCTACCTGCTGGCGGCGCTGCAAACGGCCGTTCCCCACCTGCCCGCCGAACCGTTGGAAGCCGTGCAATCCGGCCAACCGGCGAGTCCGGCCCTGTTGACCAACCTGCTCAACGATTTAACGGCCGTGCCCCACCCCTGCTCCTGACGCTGGACGATTACCACATCCTGCACGACGAGCGTGTCCACCAAATCGTCGCCTATTTGCTCGACCACGCCCCGGCCAACTTCCACCTGCTGCGGGCCATCGGCGCGCCCAATCAGGGCGTAGCGGCCGTATTCATCCGTTTAACCAACTAACAAGCCGCCCACCAGGGCGACGCTGAACCCGATGAGGATGAGGCCGGAGGCGATGTTGATGAGGCGGAGGGCGGTGGCGGAGAGTCGGGCGCGCACGGCCGTTACGCCGCCACACAATATCAACCACCACAGCGCCGAACCGAGAAAGACGCCCAGTACGAGTTGTCCACCTGACCCGGCGCCGTCGCTCTGACTGCCCAGGCCGAAACCGGCGAAAACGGCCGTGAACGACAAAATTGTCACCGGGTTGGAAAGGGTGAGGAGGAGGGTGGAGGCGTAGGCGCGAAGGTAAGCGATTGCGGATTGCGGATTGCGGATTTCGGATGGTGGCGTGTCGGTGGAGGCGGCGGGTTGGCGGAGGGATTTCAGGCCGAGGTAGGCCAGGAAGAGCGCGCCGAGGAGGCTGAGCCAGGTCTGGTAATGGATGAGGAAGTCGGAAACGGCCGTTAATCCCCAGGCCGCCACCGTGCCATAGAAAGCGTCGGCGGTGGCGGCGCCCAGGCCGGTGAGCAGGCCGATGACCAGTCCCTCGGTGAGCGTGCGGCGAATGGTCAGCACGCCAATTGGCCCCACCGGGGCGGCAATCGCCAGACCAAAGAGTAAACCTTGCCAGAAGAGTGTGTTGTTCATTT
>CALFEW010001100.1 GCA_937958365.1 uncultured Chloroflexota bacterium
ATGGGCGGTTCAACTGATTGAAGGCGGGCCAATTCCCACCGTTTTGCGGCTGCCGCTCAATGAACTAAACCAGGGCGAATGGTCGCTGAATATTGGCAAGGGCGGCGGCGTCCTGGCAATTACCCCGCTGACTCCCTTTGCAGACGCCCCGGCTAACTATTGGTTGACGATTGAAGGGGATAGGTAGTCGTAGGCCGTAGGCCGTGTTCCGTATTCCGTATTCCGTGTTCCGTGTTTAGTGGATGGTTGCTAACGTCAGCGATGTGCGGTCTACAACGTACGGCTTACGGAATACGGAACACGGCTTACGGATTACGGAATACGGAACACACCCACCGCAGATCTAAGCCACCCCAGACGCCTGCTGAAACTGGTCTTCCAACTCCTGACGGCGATCAATCATCGCCTGCCGCCCTTCATTCAGGGCCGACTGCCAGCGATCTTGCGCCGCTTGCAGCAAATCATCACCGGAAGCCGGTGTAAACAACAAAACCAGCACGCCACCCACCAACGCGCCGCAAATTGCACCGGCCGCAAAACTAAATACTTTGTTCATAGAGCAACTCCCAATGTCTGATAAAACTGTTTTGATTTCAGAACTGACGCTCGATTATACTTCAGGAACCATCCACTTTAAAAGAGCCGATGTGACAGACTGGACATGAAACCATCCTTCAATTGGCAATCGGAAGACCAGGATGATGATTGGGCAGAGCCGCTGCCTGTGGCCGATAAACCATCCCGGCGCAGCTATCGGCCGCTTTTTGTCACGTTGGGCATTGTCTTGCTTGGCCTGACAACGGCCGTTCTCTACATCCTCCACCGCCAAAATGAAACAATTGAACGCATCAGCCAGGACGTAACGGCCGTTTTCACCACCGCTCAACAAGCCATCAACCGCCAGGACGCCGAACTCTATGCCCAACTGCTGTCCACGCAAGATCGGGCCTGGTATACCGCCCAGCGCCGCGTGTTTGCCGCCGGCCTGCCGCTAGACCGCGCCCCGCTGGGTTTGCAACCCGTGCCTACGGCCGTTCCCATCCCGGTCGTCAATTTGTCCGCCAACCTGCGTCAGGCAGAACTGACCTTCGCCATGCCCTACACGGCCGTCGCCGATTTGGGCGTCGCTGACCCCATCAACCTGAAACAAACGGCCGTCTACCGCCAACAAAACAGCCGCTGGCTGCAAACCCCGCCCGACGACGCTTTTTGGGGCGAAAGCGCCGCCAGCGACATGGGCCTGCTCAGCCTCACCTATCCGACCCGCGACGAAGCCATCGTGCAGCGCCTGGGGCAAGATTTGGCCGCCGAACTGGCCGGTCTCTGCGCCGAACTGACTGGCGGCGACTGTCCTGCCTATTTGCGCGTGCCCCTGGAATTTTCTACCGACCCCGCCAGCCTGACCGACCTGACCGACCTGGACACGCCGGCCTGGAACGGCCGTTCCTTCCAACTGCCCGCGCCCACCCTCATCGGCCTGCCCACCGATGAGATGAGCTACCTGGCCCTCTACCGCGGCCTCACCCGGCGCATCGTCCACGCCGTGCGCGCACAGCTTGCCACCCCCATTCCCCTGCCAGACCAACAGGTGCAAACCCTCTGCTTCGCGCCGAACGCCTCTGGGTTGCGGCTCTACACCTACGATTTACGGCAGGACACCTGGCAGCCCATTCTGCCCGAAACACGCTTCCGCAGCCTCACCCCCCTGCCCGGCGACGATGGCGTCATCCTGCACGAACTGCCGCCGACATTGGGGTCTACCCGCCTGCGTCTGAGTTATCTCCAGGGCAACCGGCTATTGAAGCTGCTGGACGAAACCGAAATGCCGGGCATCTTGCGCCCTGTCGGCTGGTCCAGCGACCGTTCGCGCCTGATTTTGCAGGGCACAGATTCCGCCACGTCCGCGCCGTTTTACCGCTGGCTGGACGTAGACGCCTGCCGCGCCGCCGGCTGCACGCTGCAACCGTTACCCGGCTACCCAATCTGGTCGCCAGACGGCCGTTACACCATCCTGGTAGCTGGCTCCACACTCCACCTGGGCGACGCCAGCGGCCAGATTCAGCAGCCCCTCGGCGACGGTTTTAGTCCTGTCTGGCTCGACGCTGAACGGTACGCCTTCATTCGCTTTGAGCAGGTCGAGGGGCGGATTACGGCCGTCGTCATGGTAGGCCGCCTGGGCGAAAATGCCCCCCAAACGCTGTTTACGGCCGCAACCCTGAGCCAATTATTGAGCGGCGGAGAGGAAACGGCCGTTTTCCCCAAATACATCAGCCTCAGCCCGGCCGACCCGGACCTGCTTGTTGTGGCCGCTTCGGGAATCAATGACCGCGCCGGCCGTTATTACATCTTCACCTACCGCCTGGATGGTTTGTTAGAACTGCGCCTGGAAATAGACGGCGCGCCACAGGGCAATCCCGCCCAGCGGACGCCCATCGGCTATCCGCCTTATCTG
>CALFEW010001101.1 GCA_937958365.1 uncultured Chloroflexota bacterium
TTGTAATTGGGCAAATCGGCCAGACTAATGGTCGAAGTAGTGGAGGTGGGAACGGCCGTTGGCGGTACAGCCGTTGGCGGCACGGCCGTTTCTGTAAAAGCCACCGTGACAGTGGGCGGCTCCGTGCTGGTGGCTGTTGGCGCAGGCGTAGCCGACAGCGGAGCAAACGACGTGGGCGTGACCGGGACGGCCGTTGCCGTTGATGTTTCTGTGGGCGAAACGGCCGTGTCGGATGGCGCAGGCGTAAGCGTGGGGATGGTTACGGCCGTTTCGGTTATCGCGGCCACCGGCGGCGGGGTCAGGGGGGTCGGTTGGGCCGGGGCGCAGGCGGCCAGGCAGAACAACAAGATGCAAACAACGATAAAACCAGGGTGTTTCATGGCACAATTCCTCCTGGCGAAGAATTTTAACATCAGATCGGCCAGGATGTAAACAGGCGTTCCCGGCGTCGGCGAAACGCCGGGAACGCTAATCTGAATGCCGGGAACACAACGCCCGCGGCCTTATTCTTTGACGACAAAAGGCAGGAAAAACCACCTGGGTTCTATGGTAATGACGTGGCGGGCAGCAACCAGTCTGGTATTGTACTCGTTGGCCGCCGCGACCACGACGACATGCGTTCCCGGCGTGATCCAGGCCACTGCCAGCGAGTCGCTTCGCCAGTTGGTGTGGGTGATGGGCGGCTGATTGTCTATTTGCCAGATATAGGTGATGGGATACGTGGCTTGCGTGGGCGTGATGACGGCCGTAAACGTGTGATTGACGGCCGTTTGTCCGATTATTGGGCCGGTAAGGCTGACGGCCGTGACCAGTTGAGGAGTACACGGGATGGTGAAAACGGCCGTGGCCGAATGACTCACCGACTGCGCCCACACGTCATGCTCGCCAGAACCCGGATTTGCCGCAGTCCAATACAAGTCAAAGGAACCATTCTGGGGAACCACCTGCTGGATAAGCTGTCCACGCCAGAAAACAGCCACGGCTTCCCCCACCGGCCAATAAGAACCAGCCACGTGCATGTCAATCATTGGCCCGCCATTGCTGCAAGATGGGTTCAAGGTGATCTCCGGTGGTAGCAAAACGGCGGTCACGGTCAACGGCCCGCTGATGTTGTTGCTCTCGTCGGCTTCGGTGATTTGCTGCAAGGAGTCCACCATGGCATACACCGTGTGGGTGAGTGGCTGCGGCGCAAAACCGGCGTCAGCGGTGATTGTTACTACCCGCGATGCCCCGGCGGCCAGGTTGCTAACCATCTGGAAGCCACTGCTCTGGCTGAAGGGGATGCTGTTCGTCAGGACGATGGTCGGATCAAGGAACACATCTACAAGAAACGGCGTATTCACGTTCACGTTGCCGGTGTTGCTGATGGTGGCGCGGAATGTCACCGGCGTCAGGACAGTGATCGGCGGCGTGCTGACCAGTTCCAATGGGCCAATCGTCAGGTCGGCGACGGCCGTTGCCAGCGTGATCGTATGCGTTGCTGTAACCTGATTGTGCAGGTTGGCTGCGGTGACGGTGATGGTTTTAAGGCCACCTGTAGCCCAGTTAAAACTCACCTGGCTGGATGCGCCGCCCACATAAATAACCGGCTGCTTTTCTGTGGCCTGCCAGGTATAGATGATGGGGACGGTGGCTGTCACAGGGGTGATGGTAGCTGTAAACGCATAACTTTGCGCAGATATACCATCGGTCGGACCCGTAACGGCAATGACATCAAGTGGAGTCTCGGTAATGGAAGCGTTGACCTGCCAGCCATACGTGTCATCCTGGCCACCCTTGTAACGGGCGATCAACCGGCCGCCGTTGAAAGGGGTGCAGACGTACTGGTTGCCGGGGTCGGCGGCGCAGGCTTCGGCGTCGTAGGTAGGGATAGTGATCTTGTAGGCCGGGCGCGTCCACGTATTTTGGCAACTGCCAATGCGGCAACGGCCGTTCGTCGGATACGTCACCGGGTCATGGTCGGGATCATTGGTTGGGTTGCTGCTGGCCGAAAACACCATGCTCCAATCACTCGCCGCCACCGAATCCAGGAAAAAGGTGATGGGCGGGTAGGCCCCAGAGTCAGAATCGAACAGGCGCACAAACACTTCTTCCCCGGCAAATTCCGGGCCAAGATAAGTTAGCGGATGGTCAATGTAGCTGGAACCGTAGTTGCTGTTCGCTGGCAAATTGTTGACGGCCAGCACCTCTACTCCGGCGGCGCTGTGGCTGCCCGGATTGTTGATAACCTGGACGTTGCGTGTGTTGACGTTGCTGGAGATGGTATTGATGTAATCGGGCGGTCCGGCCCAAACCATAAAGCCATTTTCCGAAGAGCCGGTAAACGTCCTGACGCCCAGGTCAACAAAACGGTCGCCGGTGAGTGGGTCGGTAACGATGTCCACCAGGTCTTCGCTGAGGCTAAGCTCAAAACTGCCAAAATCGTCCGGGTAGGCGTTTGGGCCGCTGGTGGGCGCATCGGCCGGTTGATCAAAACTCATGGGCGCGCCGGGGGATACCCAGTGCAGGTCGGTCAGGTGGCTGCCATCGTCGCGCACGCCATCACCAACCTGGCCGGTGTAACGCGCCAGCGCGATGGGCACAATGGAGCCATCGGCCATTTCCCTGTTGTAGGACAATTCATAGGCAGTCTGGGTGTTATAGGCGGCATTATAAGCGCTGCCCGCATCACAGGATGGTCTTGGACGGCGGTTTTCATCAATACGGCCGTACCACCACGGATTCACCTGGTCCAGCGGCAGACCAAGCAGTTCGTCTTCCTGAGTATCAATCAGGCACGGGTTTTGCCTCGTCACGTAGGAACCTTGCGAGCAAAAGCCCGTGGTAACGGCCGGACGCCCAGAATTAATCCACGCCTGTGTATGCGAAATGTTGGCTGTAAAGGTCGTGTTGCCATTGTAATTGTTGGGTTGGTTCATCGAGTCCGGGTCGAAGAGTTCCACGCGGAGAATGTCATGGGGATAATCGGCGGGGATGCGAATGCGGAACTGGTAAGTATACAGGCCAACGTACAGGGCGCTTTCTTCCAGCGGCAGCCAGTTGGGCAAATCGGGGGAAAAGGGATCGCCGTTGGCGCTGCAAATGCCCGGTCCAAACACGGACAGGTTACTCACGTTCAGCACGCCCTCGGCGTTTCTGTTGACATAAATGAGAGTCTCGCCGGAAAGTACATCCAGAGGGGCGGCGGATTGGCCGGTAACGGCCGTAATCCCCCACACAAACGGCAGCGCCGCCAACACCAACACCAGGAACAAAAACAAAATTCGCCGGGTCATGGAAAAGCTCCTCCTTTACAAAACTGGTAAACCACGCAAACCCTACCGCAACATGCTACGGTATGATAACAGAATATCTTTTTTTTGCGCCAGACAATGGTCGTTTGGGTGTTGATTGCGCGCCGATTGGTTGACGCCAGCCCAGGCCTGGACGGCGCTTGTCAGCACGGCCGTTCCGCTTTACAATCCACTCGTCATGAACCAATCACAAGTAGACGTCGTCCAGTTGCAAAAGCGCGATCCGGCCGCGTGGACCGCCCTGTTGCGCATGGATTTGGAAGATGATGGGGTACAGGTAACGGCCGTTACCGCCGAACCTATCCGCATCTCCGCCAAAGGTCACTACCGGCGCCATGTCAGCCGCTACATCCTCACCCTGGATGGCTACGCCGATCCCATCACCCTCATCGGCAAACTCACCAACCGTGAAGAAACCATTTTCTATCAGGAAATGAGCGCCCACCTGCCCGATCTGCCGCCGCGCTGTCTCTACACCCACCTCACCGACGACCACGGTTGGATCGTGCTAGAAGACGCCCCCGACGATTACCCCGCCGCCACCTGGACGCCCAACGACACCGAAGCCCTCGTCGAACAGATGGCCAGCCTGCACGCCTTCTTCTGGCAGCGCGACGACGATTTGCGCCAGCTAGGGCTGCCCCACTTCATCGAAGGCAAAGAATACACCTGGGAAGAACTGCGGCGCGATCAGGCCATCTATTTTGAACAAGGGCCAGCGGCCGTTCTCTCACAGCACGCCATCCACAACGCCGGCCGCCTGGCCCCCACCCTGCTCTCGGCCGCCAACGGCCTCACCGTCATTCGCAACCTGGGCGGCTGGCCCGGCATTCTCAGCGAAAGCCACATCGAAGCGGCCATCAGCCTGCTCGACGACCCGGTTCCCATGTTAGAACCGCTCAAACGACTGCCCGCCACCCTCTTCCACGGCAACCCCCACGCCCACCACTGGCACCTATCCCTCCTCGGCGATTTTCGCCTGCTCGATTGGCACGAACTACGGATCGGGCCGGGCCTGCTCGATCTGGTCAGCTTCATGGAGCAGTTCGACCTGCTATACGAAAGCGACAATCGCTCGCAAATCCTCATCCGCTCTGAACGAAACGTCACCGACGAAACCATGATTGACAGCTATTTGCTCACCATGTCGGCGCGTCTGGGCGGGGATTTTGACGCGCGGGCCATGCGCATGGCAATCCCCGCCGCCCGCTGTTTGCACGTACTCTCCAGTTGGATGCCCCACTTTGCCGGCTGGTTCTCCGACATGCCCAACAAATACACCTGGCAAAAAGTCAACCGCATGAGCGATGAACAATTGGCCGGTACAGTTTTCCATTCGATTATTTACTTTCGCCCTTACCTGTCCGGCGTTTTTGACCGCTTCTTGCAAGCCTATAAAACGCTTTAGCCCAAAATCCGTATAGCTCCCCAGACATAAACTCTGACGCAGGTATTTTTGCCTGCGAATCCGGCAAAAAGCCGGAGCTATATTTTTCAGGAGTATCTAACTTGTCATTACTCGTTGATTCACTGTTTTTCGGGCTTATCATGCTGTTGATGATTGGCGGGTTGATTGGCGTCATCATCCCCATTTTGCCGGGCGTCTTTATGATCTGGCTGGGCGTCGCCGTCTACGCCTGGCGTGACAACTTCGAGACGCTCAGCGTCGCCACGTTTATCTTCATCTCGCTCCTCGTCATCTTCGTCGGTCTGGCCGACATCTGGCTGCCCATTTTCGGGGCGCGCAAAGGCGGCGCAGCCAAGCGCACTATCCTCACCGGTCTTCTCGGAGCTATCCTGGGTTCTTTCCTGATCCCAATCCCCATTTTTGGCACGATCATCGGCTATGCGTTGGGCGTGCTGCTGGGCGAATACCACAAACGGCGCGATTGGGACGCTGCCTGGCGCGCCAGCAAGGGCGGATTGGCCGGTTGGGGCATCGCCACCATCATTCAACTTGCCGGTGGCGTGCTGGTTATTATCATCTTCGCCTGGGCAGTATTGGTTGGTTAGTTGGTTGGTTGGTTGGTTGGCTAACCAACCCGACCTACTTCTTCATCTATGAACACAGACTTCTTACAAACGATTGGACTTTATCTGGCAGGCATTGCCGGCTGCACTCTGACGCTGGCGATACTCTTGCTGGTGTACATCGGGCTGGTGGTGCGCCGCATTGACGTGCCGCCCGACGCCGATTTTACGGAGACGCTGCGCCACACACCCTTTGTGGTGGTGGTTATGCTGGATTTGCTGGACTTCAGTCTGGACTTTTTGTCTGCCCCATTTGCCTGGATTATTTTGGACCGACTGGGGTTGAAGGCGCTGCGCGGTTTTGCCGCCGTGGAAGGGCTGCTGCCATTTACGCAGATCATTCCGACGATGACTTTGTTCTGGTTGGGGGCGCGATTTTTACGCTGAACAAACATGGAGATTGGACCAATCTCCAGGATTGGTCCAATCTAAACAGGTTGCGAACGGCCGTTTCTCCGCTACAACTCAATCGGCTTCGATAACAACTCCACCAGCAGGTTGACGCAGCTTTCCACGTCGTCGGCGTCTACGGTTTCGCTTTGGGAGTGCACGTAGCGGCAGGGGATGGAGATGCAGCCGGCGGCCGCGCCGCCATTGGCAATTTGCATGGAGCGGGCATCGGTGGAGCCGCCATCCAGCACTTCCAGTTGATAGGCGATGCCGGCGGCCTCGGCGCGCTGTTTCATCAGGCGCACCAGGCCGGCGTGGGCGATCATGCCGCTATCTTTGACTTTGATGGCCGCGCCTTTGCCCAGGCTAACCGCCATGGGCCGGGCTTCGGGCACGTCGCCGGTCAGGGTGACGTCCAGGGCAATGCCCACGTCGGGGTTCAGGTGATTGGCGGCGGTCATCGCGCCGCGCACGCCCACTTCTTCTTGCACGGTAAAAGCAAAGTAGATGTCGTGTGGCGTGGTTTGGAGACGTCTCATGGTTTCAATGGCGATCACACAGCCAATGCGGTCGTCCATAGCTTTGGCGGTTAAGCGCTTGCCGAGGGTGGTAAACGGCCGTACAAACCCCGCCGCATCCCCCACACTCACCGGACAATCGGCCGGGCTGCTGGCCCCCACGTCAATAAAAAATTTGTTCAGGGGGTGGATTTGCCCCCGATCCTCAATGCGGTCACTGGAAACGACGCCCATCACGCCGTTGGCAAACTGCACGCGGCTGCCCATCAGGTTGTGCGGCAGCACGCCGCCGATGTTGGTGAAGCGCAAAAAGCCTTCTTTGGTGATGTGCGTCACCATCACCCCAATCTCGTCCATGTGGGCGGCAATCATCACCTTCAGGCCGCTGCCATCACCTTTTTTGGTGGCGATCAGGTTGCCCAGGGCGTCTACGTGGATGTCGTCGGCGTAAGCTTCAATCTCTGGCCGGATCAAATCACGCATCCCATCTTCAAAGCCCGAAGGGCCATACGCTTCTACCAGTTTTTTGATTAGTTCGTTCATGCGTTCCTCGAAAAAAGATGGAAGACCAAAGATTGAAGATTGAAGGATTGGCCTCATCTTCAATCTTTAATCTTTGGTCTTGAATTCAGTTCCGTTTAATCACTTCCGGCGTCAGGCTGCGCAGTACAGCCTCGGCCAGTTTGACGACGTTGGCGTAATCGTCCAGGTTGATCATCATGGCGGGTGTGTGGGCGTGACGGCCGGGCACGGCAATGGTGGCCGCGGGAATGCCGCCGCGCGCCCGCTGGATGCTGGCGGTATTGGTGCCGCCGCCGCCTGGCTGCCGAATCTGGAAGGGGATGCCCTGGGCAACGGCCGTGCGCGTGATATGCGATACCAGGCGCGGGTCCTGAATGGTTACGCTGTCCATGACGTAAATGGACGGCCCTTTGCCCAAAGCCACGTTGGGGCTGATGTCGTTGTCGTTGGGCAGGTCGTAGGCCGGCGTGCATTCCAGCACCAGGGCGGCGTCTGGATTAATGCCGTAAGCGGCCACCTGCGCGCCTCGCAGCCCGACTTCTTCTTGCACGGAGAAGGAGGCGTACAGGTCAAAAGGATACGGCCGTGCCCGCAGCAGCTCCACCAGCGCCGCACACCCGGCCCGATTGTCGAAAGCTTTGCCAACGGCCGTGCGCCCCAATTCCTCATATTCGGTTACAAAGGCAGCGTAATCACCGGCTTTCACCTTGCCGTTGGCCGCTTCCTTATTTTTCGCGCCGATGTCTATCCGCATGGCGTCTACTTTCACCACGCTGTGATACTGGTCGGGTTTTAGCAAATGCACGGGCCGCGCACCGATAACGCCAATGATCTTATCCGGCCCAACCTGCACGACTTTGCCCAACAGAGTACGATCATTAAACCCGCCCACGCCTTCAAACTTGAACGTGCCGTTGCTTTCCACGTCGGTGATCATCAAGCCCACTTCGTCCATGTGGGCGTCCACCAGGATACGCAGCGGCGATGCGCCTGTCCCTTTTTTCAGGGCCAACAGGTTGCCCAAAGCATCTACGTGCCATTCGTCCACAAAATCGGCGATCAGGTCCCGAATGAGCCGACGCACTTCGTTTTCATTGCTGGCGACGCCAACGGCTTCGGTGAGGTTTTTGAGCAGTTCATTCATGATTTGGCTTCCTCCATCAAGGCCGCCGTGATTTTGCTGATAAATTCGGCGTCGAGGCGAACAATCAATTCGCCCAGCAGGCGGCCGGTGCGCTCCACGTCTTTCAGGTCTAACGATTCAACCATGGTGTGCATGTAGCGCAGGGGAATGCCCACCAGCCCGGTGGGGATGCCATCGCGGGCAATTTGCAGGCCAAAGGCATCTGTGCCGCTGTAGCGGGAGTGGGTTCCGATGTTGACGCTCATTTCCAACGCTTCGGCGGCGTCTTGCAAGGCTTTATAGATACCCGGATGGACGTTGGGGCCGATGTCCAGGACCGGCCCGCTGCCCAATTCAAAGGTGTTTTCGTCGTTGGTGGAGGGGCCTTTGCCAAAAGTAACGTCAATGGCGATGGCCGCGTCGGGGCGCTGGCTGAAGGCGCTGGTGTAAGCGCCAAGCAGGCGTGTTTCTTCTTGCGCTGTGGCGACGGCAACCACATCCCAATCGTGATCACGGCCGTGTAAATATTCCAGGCAAATGGTCACGGCGGCTACCGACGCGCGATTGTCCAGCGCTTTCCCACTGACCCGCTGCCCCAACAATTTGCGCAGCGGCTGATGAAAACTGACAAAATCGCCAATCGAAACGTTGGCTTCTACGTCTGCCAGCGGCAGGCCCAGGTCTATCACCAGGTCTTCGTAGCCGTAAGCTTTGTCTTTACGATCGTCGGGCAGTAAATGGGGCGGCAGGCAGCCAATGACGCCGCGCAGCTCTTTACGGCCGTGTACCGTGACCAGTTGCGCGTATGCCTGCCGCCGGTCTACGCCGCCCAGGTTGGTGACGCGCAAAAAGCCCTGTCCTTCGTGTTCGACGATTCGCGCCACCATCAGGCCAATTTCGTCCATGTGGGCGGCTAACAACAGACGAGGGCGCGGTTCGGGGGAACGGCCGTGTTTGATGGCAATCAGGCTGCCGACCCGGTCGGTGGTAATCTTGTCTACGTAAGGCTCCCATAATTCTTGCACAACCGGAGCAATCTGCGCCTCATAACCAGACGGGGCGTCGGTTTCGGTCAGGGTTTTTAATAATTTGAAAGTTTCCATAAGCTCTCTCTAAGGTGAACTCTCTGGGGTCGCCGTGGCTGTTTCGGTGGGCGTTTCTGTCGGCGGTTCAGAGGTGGGGGTGGTTGTTTCAGTGGCCGTAGCGGTGGGTGTTTCGGTCGCCGTTGGCGTAAATGTGATTGTGGCGGTGGGCGTGTTGGTCATGGTCGCCGTAGGCGTATGGGTAGGCGTCACGGTGGTGGTGGCTGTACCCGTCGCTGTCGCTGTACCGGTGGCGGTGGCCGTGCCAGTAGGCAGCGTGGTAGGCGTGGCAAACTGGGTGGGCGTGGGCAGCAAAGTGGCGGTGGGCGTGCCCGGCGTCACAGTGGTAGGCGGCGTGAGAGTGGCAACGGCCGTTGCCGTGCCAATCATCGTGCTGGTCGGGGTGGGCGAAATCACCGCCGGCAGCGTCGGCGGCAAAGCGTCAATCCCGCCTTCAGGGGCCAGGGTCAAACCCACAATTCCCAGACAATAAAAAGGCAGTGTCAGGAGAGTAATCCCAATCAGGATGAAAATTGTACGACGACGCGAATCCATGCAGCTCTTTTGTTCA
>CALFEW010001102.1 GCA_937958365.1 uncultured Chloroflexota bacterium
AACGATCCCCAATTTGCCGGGCAATCCGTTGATAGGCTTCTTCTCTGGCCGACAGGGCAGCCAGTTCTAACCACAGTCGCAGGTAGGGCTGGATGGTCGGGTCATTCAGCATCCCGGCCAGGTGGGGCAGAAGGGCGTGGAAAGGCATTTGTGCCGGGCGAGCGCTTTCCAACAGGGTGATCATGCGCGCCGCGATGAGATTGAGCGCGGCAGTCATCAATTCTTCTTTGTTCACAAAGTAGTGCAAGAGCATTCGGTCGCTGGTGCCCACCGCGGCCGCCAGGGGACGAAGGCTGGCCCCCTGGATACCGTGTTCCAGCAGATGATCGGCAATCTTCTCCAAAATGACACGCCTGCGGGTTTCGGTTTTTTTCATGTTTCCCACTTTCCTTGACGCTTTATGTAGCGAATGCTACAATTTTATTGTGTAGCATCTGCTACGCAATATCACTTTGGAGTTTATCATGAGAAGAATCGTTTTGACCATTACTTTGATTGCACTTTTGGCGCTCACCGCGGTTGCTGTCTGGCAGCATGGCTACCTGGGTGTTTTTTCCCATCAGTTTCAGAATATGGCCGGGATACAAGTCCTGGTTGATCTCGTCATTGCGCTCGGCATCTTTCTGGTCTGGCTGTGGCAGGATGCCCGATCTGCCGGACGCAACCCCTGGCCCTGGACGCTGCTCATCCTGGCTACCGGGTCCATTGGCGCGTTAGTTTACCTTCTGGTTTACAAAAGCGGCCGCGACTAAGCCGGTCTTCTGATGCGCATGAAAGGCTGAGAACGGCCGTTAACTCGTTACCGCGTAACTACTTACCACAGAGACACGGAGGACACAGAGATTAAACCTGTAAAACCTCCGTGTTCTCCGTGCCTCCGTGGTGAAATCCTAGAGAGGCCCTGTTAGCCACCACTTTGTCCTGATCTCCCCATACACCCGAATAGTTTCCTTGACAATCAGGTGGTTTGTCTTGTATACTTTTAAGCGAACGTTCGCCCGAACGTTCGTATAAACCGAGGGAGACAGGAGAAGATTGCAATGGCTCGAACGACATTAAAAGATGTCGCCGCCAAGGCCGGCGTCAGCTACCAAACAGTTTCCAAAGTGCTTAACAAGCAGGCCACCGTTTCAGCAGAAACCGAAGAACGTATCCAAAGCGCCATACGGGAACTGGGCTACCGGCCCAACGTCAGCGCGCGCAACCTGCGTACCCAATCCAGCAACCTCATTGGCTACGGCTGGCAGCAAAGCGGCGACAGCAGTCCTCACCCGGTGTTGAACCACTTTCTCTACAGCGCCGTCCAGCGCGCCGAAGCTGACTTTTATCACATGCTGGCTTTCTTACTGGCGGAGGACATTGCCGAAACCATCTCCCTGTACCGCGATTTGTACGCCCGGCGGCAGGTGGAAGGATTCATCCTGGCCGACACCAACAACGACGATCCGCGCATTCAATTTTTGATGAGTGAGGGTATCCCTTTTGCCAGTTTTGGCCGGGCCAACGATGATTGGGACTTTTGCTGGGTAGATGTAGACGGCCGTTCCGGTATGCGCCAGATTACCACCCATCTGCAAGCGCGCGGGCATCAAAAAATCGCCCTGATCACCTGGCCCGAAGGCTCTCGCGCCGGTGAAGAACGTGAAATCGGCTACTTCAACCAGATGGCGGCCAATGGGCTGCCCGTCGTGGATGAGTGGATCGTGCGCGGTAACAACAGCGTCAACAGCGGCTACCGCCTGATGAACCAGCTTCTAGCGCTGCCCCAAGAGCGGCGGCCAACGGCCGTTGCCTGCGTCAGTGACCAGATAGCCATTGGCGCGATGAATGCCGCCCTGGCCCAAGGGTTGGCCGTCGGGCGCGACCTGGCCATCACCGGCTACGACAATGTGCCCATGACCGAATTTCTCTATCCCCCATTGACCACCGTGCAACAGCCCATTCAACAGGCCGGTCAATGTGTCATCGAACTTTTGTTTAGACAAATCAACGGCGAACCCATCGAACAAAAAGGGATTCTGCTCGAACCAGAACTCCTTATCCGACAATCCAGTTAAAGAGAGACCAGATGCCACATCTTCGCGCAGTTATTTTCGATTTAGACGGCGTCCTGACCGATACGGCCGAATTCCACTATCGCGCCTGGAAAAAACTGGCCGACGAGGAAGGTCTGCCGTTCACCAGGGCCGACAACGAAAAATTACGTGGCGTCTCGCGGCGAGCTTCGTTGCAGCTCATTTTGGGCGAGCGGCAGGTAGATGAGGCCGCATTGCAGGCCATGATGCAGCGCAAAAATGAGTATTACCGCCAGATGCTCACCCAGGTGACGCCCGACGACTTGCTGCCCGGCGTGTCGGCGCTGTTGGCTGAATTGGACGCCGCCGGTATGCCCTACGCTCTGGCTTCGGCCAGCCGCAACGCGCCGGACGTGGTGCAGCGTCTGGGCATCGCCGGGCGTCTGGCGGTCATCGCCGACGGCCGTAGCGTCACCCGCACCAAACCCGCCCCTGACCTCTTCCGCTACGCCGCCGCCCGCCTGAACGTCCCGCCGGACTGCTGTCTGGTGGTGGAAGACGCCGCCGCCGGCATTGCGGCGGCTATCGCGGCCGGAATGGCGGCGCTGGCAATTGGCCCGGCTGAACGGTTTGCAGGCTTGCTGGACAGAAACGGCCGTGTCACCCGCCGCGACGATCTGCAAAACCTCTCTCTGGCCGACCTGCTGCCCATGAGCATGGAAAACGAAACCTGGACACTGGCGCAAGATACGTTCGGCGCCGCCACCCAGCGCCACATGGAAACGGTGTTTACGATTGGCAACGGCTATTTTGCCAGTCGGGGCAGTCTGGAAGAAGGCTACCCCGGCGACCATCCCCTGACGCTGGCGCATGGCGTGTTTGACGACATGCCTGTCTCTTTCACCGAACTGGTCAATTTACCCAACTGGCTCGATCTCGAACTGCTGGTGAATGAACGGCCGTTCCGCCTGGATCAGGGCCAGATTCTTTACTTTCGCCGGTATCTGAACCTGTACCAGGGCATTTTGCGCCGCGAAGTGCGCTGGCAGTCGCCGGATGGGGTGATTTTGGACCTGAGTTTTGAGCGTTTTGCCAGTTACGCGGCGCAGCATGTGGCCGGGCTGCGGGTGTTGGTAACGGCCGTTAACCAACCTTGCCACGTGACGCTGCACACCGGCATCAACGGCCACGTCGCTAACGAGGATTTGCTGCACTGGCGCTTTTTGGGGCAGGGGCAGGATGATGATGGGGCGATCTGGCTGCACGGCCGTACCCGGCGCACGGGCATCGAACTGGCAGCGGCGGCCAGCGTGACGGCGGGGGGGGAAACGGCCGTTGTTTGCGAGCAGTGTCCTGGTCAGCCCCGCTTCACCATCCGTCAGCAGCTAGAGACCGCCCAGACCATGCAGGTGGACAAACTCGTCGGTTACGCCACCTCCCGCGATGCCGCCGCCGCTCCTGTCGTGGCGCGCGCGCAACAAATGAGTCAGGCCCACGCCTACGACGACCTGCGGCAGGCGCAGCAAGAAGCCTGGGCGCAGCTTTGGCAAGATTGTGACGTCGTCATCGAAGGCGACGACGAAGCGCAATTGGCCGTGCGCTTCAATCTGTTCCAACTGCTCATCGCCGCCGCCCAACACGACGAGCGCGTCAGCATCGGCGCGAAAACCCTCAGCGGCCTCGGCTATCGCGGCCATGTTTTTTGGGACACGGAAATTTTCATTTTGCCGTTTTTCATGTACGCCAGGCCAGAGTTGGCCCGCAACATGCTCCTTTATCGTTACCACACCCTGGCCGGGGCGCGGCAAAAAGCGGCCGACAATGGCTACACCGGGGCGCAGTATGCCTGGGAAAGCGCCGCTACCGGCGAGGAAGTGACGCCAACCTGGGTCCCCCATTCCAGCGACCGCACGCAGTTGGTGCGCATCTGGACCGGCGACATTCAAATTCACATTTCCGCCGATGTGGCCTACGCCATCATGCAGTACTGGCGCGTGACCGGCGATGACGCCTTTATGCGCGACTATGGCGCGGAGATGATCCTGGACACGGCCCGTTTTTGGGGCAGCCGGGCAGAGCGGGAGGAAACGGCCGTAACCCACCAGTACGCTTTCCGCAACGTCATCGGCCCCGACGAATACCACGACCACGTAGACAACAACAGCTTCACCAACTACATGGCCCGCTGGCACATGCAAACGGCGCTGGAACTACTGGAATGGCTAAAAACGGCCCATCCCGTCCAAGCGCAGCAGCTCCTGGCCGATTTACAAATCACCACGGCCCTCCTCGCCCACTGGCAAGACGTCATCGCCCACACCATCTTTCTCTACGACGCCACAACCGGCCTGATTGACCAGTTCGAGAACTTCTTCGACCTGGAAGAGGTCTCGCCGGAGTTTATTGCCCAGGCCGACAAATCGTTGCAGGTGATTTTTGGCATCGAAGGGGCCAATGAGCGCCAGATACTTAAACAGGCCGACGTGATCATGCTGCTGTGCCTTTTCCGCGACCGCTTCGACCATACAACCTGGCAAAAAAATTGGGACGTCTACATGCCCAAGACCGATCACATCTATGGTTCTTCGCTTGGCCCCAGCTACCACGCCTGGGCAGCCTGCGAAATGGATCGCCCGGAAGAAGCCTACGACCATTTTATGCTGGCCGCGCGCGCCGATTTGCGGAATCCCCGCGGCAACGCCGGTGATGGGATTCATGCAGCGTCGGCCGGCGGCGTCTGGCAGGCCCTGGCCTTTGGCTTTGCCGGCTTGCGCCTGACCGCCGACGGCTACAGGCTATCGCCTCGCTTGCCGACTCATTGGCGGCGGTTGTCCTTCAAATTTTATCTTCAAGGTCAACAACACGTTGTTGACATCCACGCCTGACGATAGGAGGTGATGCGGACATCCATCAATTCTGATTGCTAGACTGACGTTAACAGAGTTTCCAATTTAATTTCTAAAGAGGAGAATGAACCATGTCAAAGAAGTTTTATTTCTTAATGACCCTGCTCCTGGCGCTTGGCTTATTGCTGGTGGCTTGCGGGGGTACGGCAGAAGAACCGGCAGATACGGCCGTTGAGCCTTCTACCGAAACGACAGATACCGAAGCGGCCGAAACAACTGCTGAAGAACCTGCCACCGATACAGAGGTCGCCAACTGCTTCATGGATGTGGAAGATGGCGCAACCGTCGTCTTCTCCGGTTGGGGCGACGAGACCGAGCAGCAAATCTACCGCGACTCGATTACCCGCTTCAACGCAGTTTGTCCCGGCGTGACCGTAGACTACCAGCCCATCCCCGCCGACTTCCAGACCAAGTTGAAGGCGGCAATGGCGGGCGGCACCGCCCCCGACGTTTTCTACGTGGATGATCAGTTGATGACCGCTTTTGGCCCAACCGGCCAACTGCTGCCGCTAGATGACTTCATGACGGCTGGCGGCGTCAGCCGGGACGACTTCATCCCTTCGCTGTTGAGCATCTTCACCCAGAGCGGCGTCACTTACGCCCTGCCCAAAGATTGGGGCACGCTGGGCCTGGTCTATCTGCCGGAAGCGTTCACCGCCGCGGGCATTGACGAACCGACGGCCGATTGGACCTGGGACGACCTGAAAGCGGCGGCCGAAGCCATCGCCGCCACCGGCGAGTATGGCGGCTTCTGCCAGAACGCCGACTGGGCGCGTTTTGCCCCATGGGCCTTTGGCAACGGCGGCGCCTATGCCAACGACGACCTGACTGCGGGCACGCTGGATACGCCAGAAGTGATCGAAGCGGCCCGGTTTGTCACCGACATGTATGCGGATGGTTCGATTGTGACGGCCGCAGACCTGGGCGCCGGCTGGTGCGGCGAAGCCATCGGCAAGCAATTGGTGGGCATGACCTACGAAGGCGGCTGGATGGTCAACTACATGCGCACTGATTTCGCAGACGTGGTATGGAAAGCGGAAGAACTGCCTGCCGGTCCGGCCGGTAAAGCCAACATCATCTTCACCAACGGCATCGGCGTAAATGCGGCTACCCAATATCCGCAGGCATCGGCGGCGTTTGCCATCTTCGTCACCGGCGCGGAAAACCAGGGCGAAATCGTCAAGACCGGCTTTGCTTACTCCACCCACCCTGACCAGTTGGGCGACGTGGTAGACCCCAACGACGCAGCCATCGCCCGGGGCGGTACGTTTGAACTGACCCGCGTGGCGTACTGGGGACCCAACACGGGCAAGGTCAACGACGCCGTCAGCCAGGCGTTGGAGCGTGTCTATCTGGCCGATCAGACGGTAGACGAGGCGTTTGCCCAGGCCAATGAGGAAGTAAACGCTTTGCTCACCGGCGAAGGCGCAGACGTAGCCAGCGGCGCGATTGCCGCTGAAGAAGCGTCTACCTGCTTCATGGATGTGGAAGAGGGCGCGATCATTGTCTTTTCCGGTTGGGGCGACGAAACCGAGCAGCAAATCTACCGCGACTCGATTGCCCGCTTCAACGAAGCCTGCCCCGGCGTGACAGTGGACTACCAGCCTATCCCCGCCGACTTTCAAACCAAGTTGAAGGCGGCGATGGCCGGTGGCACAGCCCCGGACGTTTTCTATGTGGATGATCAGTTGATGACTGCTTTTGGGCCGACGGGGCAACTGCTGCCGCTGGATGACTTGATGGCCGAAGGCAGTACGGGGCGCGGCGCGTTTATTCCCTCGCTGCTCTCTATCTTTACACTGGATGGCCAGACGTATGCGCTGCCTAAAGATTGGGGCACACTGGGGCTGGTTTACCTGCCGGACGTCTTTGCCGAAGCCGGCATTGACGAACCGACGGCCGATTGGACCTGGGACGACCTGAAAGCGGCGGCTGAAGCCATCCGCGACAACACCGACAAAGGCGGCTTCTGCCAGAACGCCGACTGGGCGCGTTTTGCGCCGTGGGCTTTTGGCAATGGCGGCGTTTATGCCAGCGACGATTTCACCACCGCTTTGGCCAACAGCGACGCCGTGAAAGCGGCAGCCGCCTACGTCACCGACATGTACGCCGACGGTTCGATTGTGACGGCGGCCGACGTGGGCGCGGGCTGGTGCGGCGAAGCCATCGGCAAGCAATTGGTGGGCATGACCTATGAAGGCGGTTGGATGGTCAACTACATGCGTACCGATTTCTCGGACGTGGTGTGGAAGGCCGTGGAACTGCCCGCCGGTGAGGCTGGCAAAGCGGATATCATCTTTACCAATGGCATCGGCGTGAACGCGGCGTCGCAATTCCCACGGGCGGCGGCCGCCTTCGCTATCTTCGTTACCGGCGCTGAGAACCAGGGCGAGATTGTGAAGACCGGTTTTGCTTACTCCACCCATCCAGAGCAGTTGGGTGACGTGGTGGACGCCAATGATGCGGCCATTGCTACGGGCGGCGCTTTTGACCTGACCCGCGTGGCCTATTGGGGACCCAATACCGGTAAAGTGAATGACGCCATTAGCCAGGCGTTGGAGCGCGTCTTCCTGGGCGACCAGACTGTAGACGAGGCGTTTGAGCAGGCTAATGAGGAAATTCAGGGCTACCTGGACGAGGTTCAGTAATTGAGTAGCTGCGTGTGACTGTGTTCTGGCTGGCAGGCAAGGGACACAGGACACGCAGCCACCCATGGGGAGAACGGCCGTTTACGCTCAAGTAAACGGCCGTTCGACAAAACTATATCCTGCAAAGGTTTATCTGCAAAGAGTCCGCTGGCCGTAAGCGGTTTACGGAAGCGAGGAGGTGGTTGATGACGGCCGTTACGCAACGTTTTAAGGTTTTACACAATGCAACCGCCCGGCGCGAAGCGCTGGCTGCCTACATGTTCCTTGCCCCTTACCTGTTGGTGACACTGGTTTTCACGATCGGCGTTTTCCTGTTCGCTATTTACGTCAGTTTCACCGACTTCAACCTCTTCACGCCGCCAACGTGGGTCGGCCTGAAAAATTACCTGTCCATCCCTACAGACCAAAAGTTCATCCGCTCGTTGGTCAACGTTTTTTATTACGTCATTATCGTCGTCCCTATCCAGACCAGCCTGGCGCTGCTGTTGGCCGTCGTTCTCAATGCGCCGATGCGGGCCAAGCAGTTCTTCCGCACCATCTTCTACGCGCCCAGCGTGACATCCTCGGTGGTCATTAGCTTTATTTTTTGGTGGCTCTACCTGAAGACCGGCTATATCAACTTCGCCTTAACCAAAATTTGGGCTTTTTTTGGCGCAGAGTGGGTACTGGTAAACTGGCTCAACGACCCTCGTGGCCTTTTCCAACTCATCGTAGCGCCGTTTGGCGTCAACATTCCTTCCAGCCAGTGGTATTTCCGTGGTCCCAGCATCACCTGGATGGCGATTATGTTCCAGAACATCTTCACCACCGTCCCTACCTTTATGATCATGTTCCTGGCGGCGCTACAAGACATTCCACCCACCTTGTATGAAGCGGCGGCTATTGATGGCGCGAGTAAGCGGCAGCAGTTTTTCCGGGTGACTGTGCCCATGATGCGGCCGGTGATCTTGCTGGTTGTTGTCTTAGGCACCATTGGCACGTGGCAGATTTTTGATCAGGTGGCTATTTTGACCTCTGGCGGCCCATTGGACACGACGCTGACGCCGGTTTACCTGATCTACCGCGAGGCGTTGGGATTAAGTGGCCCATCCCGCATGGGATACGCCGCATCACGGGCGTTTGTTCTGGGGATCATCATTTTCTTTTTCACCATTGTCCAACGGCGATTTATTGAAAGTGGCACAGAGCAGGTTTGATGGCCCGGCTGGATTTCGAGAGAGGAACGGCAATGATAGGGCGACACAAAGGCCGCCTCTATAAATGGCGTGAACTAGGGACACGGGCAGCAGGAGTGTGATTTATGGCTACGATTTCAAGCGAGAGTAGGAATGCAGCGGTTATCCCGTCAACGGCCCAACGGAGCCGGAAGCTGCGTAAGCAAGTTGGGCTTGCCCTGCGCTATGTTGTGTTAACTCTGGTAGGCTTGTTGGTATTTATGCCCTTCATTCTCTCCTTCATGGGCACATTCAAAACAAACGCCGAAATCATTGCCTTTCCGCCTACCTTCTTCCCGATGGAATGGCGGTTTGCGAACTGGCCCGATCTATTTAGCACCGATTTGGGCGGCCTGCCCCGGCCCGACGGGGCCACGTCTGTGGGCGTGATTGTCGGGCTGTTTGCGTTTTACCTGACCTTTTTGCTGACGGCCATGAGCAGCGAGCAGAAGGGCAAGGGCCTGTCTCGCAACGTTGGCCTGCCTGTATCTGTTCTTCTGGTGCTGGTGGCCAGTTATGGCGTGGGGTGGTATTTGCAAAGCGCGTTTAACGCCAGCCCGGTGCTGCGCCTGACGACGGGCATCGCCATAGGCGCGCTGATGTTGGTTTCCTTGGGCATCATCGCCATGTCGGAACCGGAGTGGGGGCGCGTGGTGCTGGCGCTGCTAGGCGGTATTCTCGTCGGTGCGCTGGTAATGTGGTTGTTTACGCAACTGGCTATCCTGGCCGGCGGCGGCCGTTTCTTGCGC
>CALFEW010001103.1 GCA_937958365.1 uncultured Chloroflexota bacterium
TCTCCCTTTGGGCGAGGGCTGGGGAGAGGGAAAAACCTGATAGTGAGCAAGAATATTGTCAAAGATTGCGCAGATTTTTATCTTCAATCTGTGAAATCTTTGATAACCCTTCTTGGTTCTGGCTTGTTTAGGTTAGGGAGAATTTAATACAAAGGAACGAAGGAACCAGCAGACAAAGGCCCCGGGTTTTGTGCTATAGACATTCAGATAACGATTTTGGTTAGGGGCGGGCCTTGTGCCCGCCTATCCGCCAGAGGGCGACCACAAGGGTCGCCCCTACCAACCAAAATGTTTTACTGAAAAGTTATAGAAGATTGTCTCTATGGAAAGACAGCAAGCAGTTCGGATGCAAACGTCCCGATTGAAACTAAACTGGCGACTGCCATATCGCGCGCAGATGCGGCTTTTTTTGCTGCCTTACGTGCTGGGGACCCTGATTCTGGTGGTGATTCCGGCCGTGGCCACGGTGATGATCGCTTTTACCGAGTACAAAGCGATTGGTGTGCCGCGTTTTGTGGGGCTGCAAAATTTTATAGATTTGTTGGGTTATGGCCTGGTGCGGATTTCGCTGCGCAATTCGGCCATTTTTTTGCTGCTGGCGGTGCCGCTGCGTCTGTTGGGGGCGCTGCTGTTGGCCCTGTTGTTGCAGCGGAAGGGGCGAATGTTTGGGGCGTATCGCACGGCCGTTTACGTGCCCACCATCATCCCCGAAGCCGCCTACGCCCTGTTGTGGCTGTGGATTTTTAACCCGGTCTACGGGCCGCTGAACCTGTTCCTGGGCATGTTGGGCATCCAGGGACCGGCCTGGCTCACCGAGCCGGAGACGGCGCGATTGGCGATTGTCATCTTGTCGTTGTTCCAGATTGGCGAGGGATTTGTGGTGCTGCTGGCCGGGTTAGCCAGCATTCCCCGCTCGTTTTACGAATCGGCGAAGGTAGATGGGGCCAACGCCTGGCAAAGCTTCTGGCAGATTACCCTGCCGCTGCTCTCGCCCTGGCTGATGCTGCTGGTCTTCCGCGATCTGGTGATGAGCCTGCAAAATACCTTTGCCCCCTCGTTCATTATGACCTATGGCGGACCTTATTACGCCACAACCTTTGCGCCGCTGTTGATTTATGAGCTGGCGTTTGATTATTTTGAACTGGGTCTGGCGGCGGCGCTGCTGCTGTTGACTTACGTCTTGTTGGGTTTAATCGTGATGGGCATTATCAACATTGTCGGTTTAGGAGGCAGCACAGATGAAGCGTAAAGCCGGCTGGTTGTTGCATCATGGGGCAGGGTTGGCCGTGATGGTTTTGTTTCTGCTGCCGATTTATTGGATTTTTACGGCGTCGCTGCGCCAGCGCGGGCTGCCGCCGCCGACGAGCATCGAATGGTGGCCGGCGTCGCCCACGCTGGAAAACTACCCCTACATTTTCGATTTGCTGCCGATGACCCGCTACATTCGCAACTCGCTGATCGTGGTAGGCACGGCCGTTCCCATCACCGTATTCATCGCTTCCATCGCCGGCTTCGCCATGTCCCAGGAAGATGATGTGTGGCGGCGGCGGCTGCTCATCGCCAGCATCATGCTGCTGATGGTTCCCGGCGCGTCGGTATGGCTGTTCCGCTTCCAGATTTTGCGCTGGCTGGGCTGGATAGATTCGCTGTGGGCGCTGATCGCCCCGGCCTTTGCCGCCGGCAGCCCGTTGTACGTGCTGCTCTTCTTTTGGGCCTACCGGCGCGTGCCCGCAGAAATTTTTGAAGCGGCCCGGTTAGATGGCGCTTCGGCCTGGACGATGTGGTGGCGGCTGGCACGGCCGTTGGTACGGCCAACGGCCGTTACCGTCATCATCCTCTCATTTGTCATGTACTGGAGCGATTTCGTCAGCCCGGTGCTGTATATCTACAAAACCCAACTGTACACACTGCCCATTGGCCTGCAAATATTAAAACAACTCGATCCCACGAATTGGCCCCTGCTTATGGCCGCTTCAGCCGTGATGACGCTGCCTGTCTTAATTTTATACATCATCTTGCAGCGTTCTTTCCTGAGCGACCAGTCCATCGCCAGCCTGATGGACCAAAACTAGCGTTAATCAGAGATTCACAGAGAAGATAAGCCATGACCTGAGGAGTTGGATGCACATCTCCCAAGCCATTCCCTGTTGTCTCCGCGAACCCCTGTGTTATCGAAAATTAACAAAGTTAGTGCAAAGAAAGTGAGGTGAATATGTTCAAGCGTATCAGTGTATTGGGTGTTTTGTTAGGGTTGTTGTTTTTGCTGGTTGCCTGCCAGGCAGCCGAAAGTAACAGCGAAAACACAGCCGACAGCGTAGCCGACAGCGCCGCAGACGAATCTGTTGCCAGCAATGTGGAAAGTACGGCCGTTACCCCGACCGAAAGCGTTGCTGAACCGGCCGCTGTCACCTTCTCCGTCTTTGGCGATGACGCCGAATATCAGGCTTACGTCAGCCTGGTAGAAGCCTTTCACGCCGCCCACCCGGAAGTTGCCGTGGAATTGCAGCACATTCCCGGCCAGAGTGAATATCGCCAGCGCCTGGCGACAGCCTTTTCCGCGGGTGAGCCACCGGACGTGATGCTGCTGAACTACCGCCGCTTTGGCGCGTTTGTCGCCGAAGGTGGTCTGGCCCCGCTCAGCGAGTATCTGGCGGCCAGCGACGTGATTGCCGAAGCGGACTTTTACCCGGAAGTAACCGAGTCTTTTTACCTGGACGGCCAGTTGTGGTGCATCCCGCAAAATCTGTCCAGCCTGGTCATTTATTACAACAAAAACCTGTTCGACGCGGCCGGCGTTGCTTACCCGGCCAACGATTGGACCCACGAAGATTTTCTGGCGGCGGCGCGCGCCCTAACGCAGGACGCGGATGGCGACGGAACCATTGACCAATACGGCGTCGGTATTGAAGCCAGCATTTTCCGGCTGGCCCCCTTCATCTGGCAATTTGGCGGTGAACTGGTAGACAACGAAGCGCAGCCCACTCGCCTGACGCTGGACAGCCCGGAAGCCCTGGCCGCTTTCCAATGGTTTGTAGACCTGCAAGTCGAAGAACACGTCGTGCCCGACGCAGTGGCCGAATCGGCCCAGGACAGCGAAAGCCGCTTTCTGAACGGCACGCTGGCGATGTACTTCAACAGCCGGCGCGGCGTGCCCACGTATCGCACCATCACCGGTTTCGAGTGGGACGTAGCGCCCTTGCCGCAAGGCGAGCAGGCGGCGGGCATTCTGCACAGCGATGGTTACTGCATGGCCGAAAATACGGCCAACAAAGACGCCGCCTGGACCTTCATCGAGTACGCCAACTCCGTGGAAGGCCAGACCATCGTCGCCCAATCCGGCCGCACCGTGCCTTCGCTCATCGCCGTGGCCGAGTCGCCTGCTTTCCTGTCGCCCGATTTGCCTCCGGCAAACGGCCGTATCTTTTTAGACACCATCCCGCAGATTCGCCGCGTGCCCATCATGACCACCTGGGTGAGCATCGAAGAGACGGCCGGGCAGGAGATTGAACGCGCTTTTTATGGGCAGGTAGGGGTAGAAGAGGCAGCGGCAACGGCCGTTACCCTCACCCAACCCTTCTTCGACGAAGCCAATACGCCCTAAAACTCATGAACCGGTGGGGGATAGACTGATACGTCTATCCCCCACCCTCGCCCAAATCCAGGTTGGCAAAATGGGCAAATAATGAGAAAATAATGAACGGTCAGTGACACTTTTAAAGTAAAGCGAAAAGCTGAAAAACGTGGTTCTTAATCAAGACAGGCCGCACCGCAAGAATACGACGACTCGTCGGCTCTTTACTTTACAGGACTTTTCCCCTGTTTATTTCCCCATTTCCCCAATCCATAATCTAACCCAGCCACAACGCAGCAACTCTTTGCCACGAATTTCACGTAGTATTCTCTGGAAATTCGTTGGCATGCAAGCTTTGCTTTGCTAAATGCTTATTTCGGTGCAGCGGCGTTTTATACGTTAGTACAGAACATAAGGAGGAGCATTATATAGACAGAATCACAAAGATACGTTCTTTACATGGCTAAATGAAAAATCCCTAAAAGCTTGTATTCCGTGGTACAGATGAGAACATATCTGACATTTACCAAGATGGTTTTTAGGGAGACGCGCGACTTTTATTGACTTATTACCCGATAATCTTAAGGAGTACAATTATGAAAACTGCCAGGAGGATTTTGATAGGCCTCGTAATATTTATTGCGATCGGTCTGTTCATTTCTGCTCCTAGAAGCGAGGCTTCAAACGAAGCCAGTGCTGTGCAACCGGCGCAACAAGTTTTGTCCAGCGAACCGGTGGCTCCTGCCCTAAGCCTTCCTCTGAGCGAAATTCCCTCTCGCAAACCGGAACAAATCCTGAACCGTGAAATCAACCCAATCCGGAACCCTGGTTTGTTTCTGGAAGACATGGGCCTGACCGGGTCAAACACCAAGGATCAGGATCCGCTCGTTGCCTTGTCCCAGATAGACACGGGCAAAACACCTGCCCCCCTCTTCACCTTTGAAGGGTTGGGAACAGATGGTTACACCCCGCCCGACACCATGGGTGAAGTTGGTCCAAACCACTACGTGCAAATGGTCAACGTCTCCTTCGCCGTTTACGATAAAAGCGGCAATATCTTAAAGGCCGACACACTCTTCACCGACCTGTTCGCCGGCAGCGGTCTGACCTACTGCTCCAGCCAAAACGATGGCGATCCTGTGGTTGTTTGGGACAGCCTGGCCGACCGTTGGCTGCTGTCGCAGTTTGCCGTCAGCACATCGCCAGAACACATGTGTATTGCCATCTCCCAGACGCCCGATCCCACCGGCGCTTACTACCTGTACCAGTTTCAAGTACCGGACTTCCCCGACTACTTCAAATTTGGCGTCTGGCCTGATGCTTACTACATGGGAACCAACACCGGTTTCCCGAACCAATATTATGCGTACGCCTTCGACCGCGACGCCATGTTGGCCGGGCAGCCCGCGACTTATCAATACGTCAATGGTTACCCCAACTTCCTGCTGCCGGCCGACCTGGACGGTCCCACTGCGCCGCCCGTCGGTTCACCCGGTTACTTCTACACCATGTTGGCCCAGGGGTATCCGAACCACCCGGCCGGTGTAGACCGTGTGGTCCTCTACGAATTTGACGTAGATTGGGATACCCCGGCAAATTCCACCTTTGGCATAGCCCAGGAACTCCCGATTGCCGACTACAATTACACCACCTGCGGTTTCTTCGCTGGCGACTGTATCCCGCAGCCGGGCACAGCCCAGAAGTTAGACGCTGTAGACCCCTGGCCGATGTGGCGCTTTGCCTATCGTAACCTGGGCGGCTATGAAGCGTTGGTTGGTAATTTCACCGTGGATACCAATGGCTCCGATCATGCCGGTATTCGCTGGTTTGAACTGCAGAAAACCGGCGCTGCCGACTGGGATTTGCACCAGGAAGGCACGCACTCTCCAGACACTGACCATCGTTGGATGGGCAGCATTGCCATGGATGGTTCCGGCAACATCGCCCTCGGTTACAGCGTCTCCAGCCTGACAACCTATCCGTCTTTGCGTTATGCCTCGCGTTTGCGCGGCGACACGTTGGGCACGCTTCAAGCGGAAGCCACGTTGTACCCTGGCGGTGGTTCCCAGACTGGTCCTTACGACCGTTGGGGCGACTATAGCTCCATGAGTATTGACCCGGCTGACGAATGTACTTTCTGGTATACCGGCGAGTACCACGACACCACAGCCGACAGCTTCAGTTGGAATACGCGCATTGGTAAATTCCGCCTGCCGGAATGCACCGGTTCCTTAGGCCCGGACTTCACCATTTCGGCGACTCCGGCGGAATTGGCGGTGTGCGCCCCGACCAGCGCCGTTTTTAACGTGAACGTCAACTACATGAGCGGCTTTAATAGCACCGTTAACCTGTCGGCGGCTAGTCTGCCGGCCGGAGCAACGGCCAATTTTGTGCCGACTTCGGTGGTGACGCCAACCACGCAAAGTATTCTGACCATTGGTACGGCCGGAGCGACGGCCGGTTCTTACGATGTGGAAATCATTGGTACAAGCGTTCCCACGCCGACCCATTCCACCATCGTAGGTCTGGACCTCTTCACGGCCAGTCCGGCAGCGCCGACGCTTGTTGCACCGGCCGACGCCCTGACTGACGTACCCTTGGTGCCGACCTTTAGCTGGAACGGCACAGCCCAGGCGGCGGAATATTATCTCCAGGTAGCTACCGATTCCGGTTTCAGCAACGTCGTTTACTCGGCGACGGTAGCCGGCACCAGCCATACCATGACCGGTATGAACCTGGAAGCTGAAGAAACCTACTACTGGCGCGTACGCGCGGCCAATGAGTGCGGTGATAGCGCCTACTCGACGGTGTACAGCTTCACAACAGTTTTGCTGTTCTGCAGCTACCCGAATGCGGCCATTACCGACAACAATACCACCCTTGATACGTTGACCAGCAGCCGCAACCAACCGATCTCTGACCTGAACGTCTACGTCCAATTGACCCATACCTACATTGGCGACCTGGACATCACGTTGACAAACCAGGCGACAGGCTCTTCGGTTGTGCTGCTGCCGACAAGCTTTACGTGCAGTGGCGACAACATTGACGCCACCTTTGACGATGAAGCCGGTTCGGCCATTGTTTGCGGCACGAGCGTACCTGCTCTGAGCGGCGACGTGCGGCCGAGTGGCAGCCTGGGAACCTTCGATTACGATGCCCTGGCCGGAACCTGGCAGATTGCCGTGCATGATGGCGTCGGCGGCGACGTGGGTACGCTGGCGGAGTGGTGCTTGCAGCCGCAGTTTGCATCGGGCGTAGGCGCCTTAGCCGGTACGGTAACGGATGCCAATACGACTGATCCGTTGGCGGGCGTCACCCTGACGGTGACGGATGGCTCGAATTCCTACAATGCGCTCACCAACGCGGCAGGCCAGTACAGCCGGCCTGTGGCGAATGGGACGTATACGGTCACGGCCGTTCTCGCCAACTACACCACCGCTCAGGCCACTGGCATCGCCGTCACTGATGGTGTTACCACCACTCAGGACTTCGCCCTGAACGCCGGTATCGTCACCAGCTCCGCCGACGACTTCGCGGCGACGTTGGAACTGGCTACCTCTACCACCTTGCCCTGGAACCTGTCCAACACCGGTACAGCCGCGCTGGACTATGACATTCGCATCATAGACGGCGGTTACAACCCCGGACGCGCGCTCCAGGCCGGTGAAGACATTCTGGTTGTCGCCAGCGATACCACCGCGGCCACGGCCATGGAAACAGCGCTGACCACCCTCGGGTTCACTTACCTGCGTGTGACGCCAACCGTCTTCCAAAGCTTGACCGTGCCGGATCTGCTGGCTTACAAAGCTGTCTTCCACACTGGGAATACCGCCGATGCCAGCGAAACGTTGATCATGGCTTACCTGGATGCCGGTGGCGTTTTCTACGTCTCCGACAACGACCTGGGGTACTTCAACGGCACGACGGTCTTCTACCAGACCTACTTGCAGGCGACGTACGTCGGCGATGATCCGAGCATCAACATCATCATCGGTGAAGACTTCATGGCCGGCCTGTCGGCCGACATTAGCGCCGATCCGTATCCGGATCACTTCACCGTACGCCCGGAAGGTACCCGAATTCTCAGCTTCCAGGGTGGCAATGCGGCCGGTGTGGCCGTCAACCGCCTGGGCTATAAAGCCGTCTACACCTCCTTCGATTACGACGACATCGCCAGCGCGGCCGATGAATTGGCGTTCATGGACGCGATCACCGGCTTCCTGATTAATACCGGGGATTACTGGCTGTCTACGGATATTGAGGAAGGCACGCTGGCCGTTGGCGCGGATCAAAACATCGTTGTGACGATGGACGCCAACAACGTGGCCCTGGCCGGCACGTACTACGCCGACCTGTTGGTCCAGAACAACACGCCTTATGAAGACATTGTCATTCCGGTGACGATGACCGTTACCTGCCCCACCTGCGGTACGCTGGATGGCGAGATCACCGACGATTTCACCGGCGATCCGTTGGTGGCTTCGGTACAAATCACCAGCACCGGCGGCTTTGATTACACGATTGATGGCAGCGCCTATTCCATCGCTTTGCCGCCTGGCGCCTACTACCTGTCGGTCTCTGCGCCCGATTACCTGCCGGAAACGGCCGTAGCCACCGTGACCCAGGGTGCAACGACAACCACCGACTTTGCCCTGACTCCTGCCTTTGCTGCTCTGGTCTACGACCCGGCGGCCATCGAGGAGACCATGGAAATCGGCGACGTTGTCACCAACACTGTCACCGTCACCAACACCGGCACCATTGATCTCGACTTCGACGTCAACATTGGCGGTTTTGGTGGGCCAGGTTTGTTGAGCGTGCAGAAGGTGGAAAGCAGCACGGCCGTTAACATTCCGGCCGACGACGGCAAATTCGAGCGCGGAACCGCTGCGCCATCCATCGAGAAGGCGCCAGTCAATGCGGCCGGAAGCAGCGCGGCAACAAAATCGCTCAATCAATTACTGGGCACGATTTCTTACGCCACAGATGTTGGCCTTACGCAGTTTATCTCCGTTGACCTGGCTACGCCTGGCAGCCCGACAAACATCGCCGCCTTCACCAATTCCATTTGGGCAGGCGACATAGCCAACGGGCTGGTTTATGCCATTGACGATGTGACCACTAACCTGATCACCATTGACACGGCTACCGGCGCGCCAACGGTCGTAGGTTCCACCGGCAATGCCAACACCACAGGTATGGCCTATGATCCCGTAACCGGCAACATGTACGTCAGTGACGTGACCACGTGCGGTACCAGCTCTCGGTTGCACACAATTAACCTGAGCACTGGCGCTCTAACGCTAATTGGCACCGTCACCAATTCACCTTGCTTGATTGGCATCGCCGCAAATTCGGCCGGCCAGTTGTACGGTTATGACATCGTCAATGACACACTCTTGAGCATTGATAAGGCAACCGGCGCAGGTACCGTTGTTGGTTCTCTCGGTTTCGACGCCAATTACGGACAAGGCATGGGGTTTGACGCCGCCAGTGGACAAATGTACCTGGCTGCGTTTAACAATGTCACTTTCCAGGCCGAACTGCGTATCGCCGACCTGGCGACAGGTAACACGACATTGGTTGGCGCTTTTGGCACTTCTGGCACAAGCCAGTATGGTTGGCTTGCTATTCCTGGTTTGGGTAGTGGTGGCAGTGGTAATTGGGCGACGACGCCCTTCGAGGGCGCGACTGTAGCCCCCGGTGAAACGGCGACCTTCGAGGTTGTTTTTGACGCCACGTCGCTCTACCAGGTCGGCACATACACCGCCGACCTGAGCTTCAGCGGCAACTTCATCAACGACGTGCCCGACATGCCGCTCACCATGCACCTGAGCTGCCCCACTTGCGGTATCCTCGATGGCTCCATCACCGATGGCGACACCGGCGATCCGCTGGTAGCCGACGTTCACGTCACCGGCCCCAACGGCTTCGACGTAACCGTTAGCGGCGACAGCTACCA
>CALFEW010001104.1 GCA_937958365.1 uncultured Chloroflexota bacterium
GTGGCTTCGGGCCAAAACTGTTCGGCAAGTCCCCACAGTCGTTGATTGCCGGCACGGCCGTGTACGATCACTTCCCCCCTGCACCACAGATATTCGAGGATGATGGAAACATAACGGCCGTTAGACCAGCGCGATTGTCGGCTGTGGCTGCCTTCCATCTCGCGCGAAAGTTGCGGCCCGTTTTGGCGCAAATTGGCTAAAATGGCATCATGCAGCGGGTATGTCACCTCCGGTTCGGCATCAAACCAGTCCTTCATGTAAGCTGCCCAGCGAGATTGCTGCGGGTCACGAAATTGCTGCATTCGGTAGTCATGGACGGGCATCTCATCGGTTAATACCATTGAGGCAGCGTGTGCCCAATATTCAAACACCGCCCGATTTTCCCAGCGCAGCGACGCCAATTCAGCCGGATCATACTGCCCCAAACGGCTCCACAACACCAGCAGCTGCGTCCATTCCACATGACGAATGGGGTCCAGTTGGACACAACCCAGGTCACGGAAAACATCGAGCATGGCTGGCTTTTTTGCGCCATCCAGATATTGACGGGAAATGGCTAATCGGCGAGCGTCTTGTCGGGTCAGGGTGCGTAATTTTTTCATAACGGCTGAATTATAGCGCATCGAACAAGTGTTCTCAAATACTTGCGGATGATCGGTGGTCCGTGGAGATCATATTAAGAAGCGCCCGTGTCTTGAAAACGGCCGTCCGCCTTCTGCTCCGTGACCTGTTGCGCTGTCTGCACCAACCAGCCGATAGCTACGGCCGTGGCCGCATCAAAAGCCGGAACATAGGGCTTGATGTCCAACAGAGGTGTGCCATCCAACATATCCACCCCTTCCACGTAAAGCGTGCCCTTTTCTATGCGTTGCAGGCGCACGATAGACAGGCCGATGGGATTGGGTCGCCGCGGAGCGCGGGTAGCAAACACGCCATGCGGCTGCGTATCCAGAAACGGCATCACGGTAAGCGCGAAGCCCTGGCTAAGGTGGAAGTGGTACAGCAAGATGAGGTGGGAAAAGTCTTCCAGGTCTTGCAACCCGGCGTGAAAATCGGGCAGCAATTCGATGGTTCCTATCGCGTCGGCCGCACCAGGCGGTTGAATGGGCATTCCGGTCAGGTTAACAAAGGGCGTACGGATGACGCCAATGGGCTGGCAGGTAAGGGTCATGATCGCCGATTGTATCACGGTGGCAGGTGGCGTAAAAAGGCTAGGTTTCTTTATGTTTCGGCAAACGGCCGTAGACATCAACGGCAAATTCCTGTAAATTGAGTACGTTATCATCCATGTAACCCGCAATACCGCGAGTTGTCAGCCACCTAAAGGTCTTTATGCTTGTTCATTCTATCGAAACACCCCGGTTAGTTTTGCGACGCTTTGAAGCTCAGGATTGGACGGCCGTACTCACCTATGCCGCCAACCCCACAGTCATGCACTATATTGAAGAAGGCCCCATGACCCCAATTCAGGTTCAAACATGGGTTGACAAAAACTTGGGCGAATCTGCCCAGGCGTTTCCCATTATTTTGCAACAAAACCAGCAGCTCATCGGTCACATAATTTTCCATCAATGGTTTAGCCACCGGACCTATGAAATTGGCTGGGTACTACATCCAGCTTATCAGGGACAAGGCTACGCTACCGAAGCGGCAAAAGCTGTGTTAGGCTACGCTTTTGCCGAACTGCATGCCCATCGTGTGATTGCTACGTGCCAGCCTGAAAATCCTGCCTCATACTGCGTCATGGAAAAAATCGGGATGAGACGCGAAGGTTATTTTCAGAAATGTATTTATCGTCAGGAGAGTGTCTGGTGGGATGAATATTTCTATGCCATTCTGGAAGATGAATGGCAAACTCAAGATAGCTATCGTTTCCCGTAATCCGTATCAAATAGACTAAACATAGAGAGGACATCAACATGCACAAGCTGCTTCTGGATATTCCCACCCGTATTGAGACAGAACGATTGTATCTGCGTTGTTATCAGGCAGGTGATGGACAGTGGTACTATGAAATGAGCCAGAGGAATCGCTCTCACCTGGTGCGCTATGAGTCAGAGAATCCCGTAATGACCATCCAGAATGAAGAGGAAGCGGAAATACTTATCCGAGGGTTCGCGGCAGATTGGGTAGCACGCAATGCCTTCTTTCTGGGCGTGTTTGATCGGGCTTCAGATGAATTTGTCGCTCAAATTTATATAGGCGTCGTCAATTGGCGTTTACCTGAATTTGAAATAGGCTACTTTGCCGATGTGGCCCATGAGGGGCACGGCTACGTCACAGAAGCCACCAAAGCAAGCCTGCACTTCATCTTTCAACATTTAGCGGCTCAGCGCGTTCGTTTAGAATGCGATGACACCAATACACGTAGTTATCGAGTAGCGGAACGATGCGGTATGATCAAGGAAGGGCATATCAGGGAGAATAAGCGCCATGCGGATGGGAGTGTCAGTGGGACAGTGCACTACGGGAAGCTAAAAAGAGAATTATCCCTTTAAGGTGCGTAAATTTTTTCCGCCACCACCGACAAACAAAGGTGTTCATGGCTGTGCTACCGGATGCCAGATGGCTGCACGGCCGTTTCCCACAGACGGCCGTCGCCAATAGCGCGGTGCGCTCGCGCCATGCAACGCCTGTACCGCCAGACGACCGTTGACAAAATAACGTTTCCCTGTTGCCACCGCCGCTGCCGGCCCGCGTCTCTCCGCTTTTTCTCTCTCGTTCCCCGGCATCCCTTTCATAACCAGGTCTTGGAGTTGGCGGTTGATTCGCTTCTGCCGGCCCTTCGGCCGCTGTGGGTGCTGCCCCGTGTAGCTGTTGGGCAATTGCCAGGCCAGGTAGCTCTTGCCCTGTTGTCCCTGCTGCCCCGCGTGATCCTTCAGCGCAAATAACGCCTGA
>CALFEW010001105.1 GCA_937958365.1 uncultured Chloroflexota bacterium
TTCAATCCGTTGGTAGTCTACTGCTTCTTGGGAAAAGGTTTCGTTTATCATGCTGCCAGTATACGTTACAACCCACAACCCCATCCACCCGAATCGTGCGCCGCGTCGGGCAAAAACGGTTGTATCAATTTGTGTTAACACTGCTACCCGGCAATTCGATATGCGTCGGGTTCCACCCTAACATATAATCCTCGTCTGTGAAAAGATTAACCACATTTACAGCCTGGCTGCGCCAGCCACGCTATCGTTTTCTGAAATTAAGCGCCCTGGGCCTGATGGTTGTAACGGCCGTTTATCTGGCTTACCAGGCGTTCTCTTACCTGCGCTACCTCAGCGACCCACGCAGCCAATCTTTCCTGCAATGGGCCACCGGCGATCCGTCCGCGCGTGAAACGCTCGTCACTGTCCAGCGCGACGCCTGCCCCGGCGCGCCCTTCATCCTGCCCAGCGATGGCTTCATCGGTCTGCTGTACGATGACCCGCGCGGCCCCTATTCCAGCCGCAATCCCCACCAGGGCATAGACATTTTCAGCAACACCGAACCGGGTATCACGCCCGTCTACGCCGCCTACGACGGCTATGTCACCCGCGAGAAAGAGTGGAAAAGCTCGCTCATCATCCGCGTGCCCGACGACCCGCTGCGTCCTGGCGAGCAAATCTGGCTGTACCACACGCATCTGGCCGACCGGGCTGGCAATGATTTTATTGAGGCTGCGTTTCCGCCGGGCGTCACCGAGAAATTCGTCCAACAGGGCACGCTGCTCGGTTACACCGGCGATTACAACGGGAGTTCGGCCCGCGACGTTTGGGTGCATTTGCATTTTTCGATTGTGAAGGATGATGGTTACGGCCGTTACACCAACGAACTCGAATTCAGCAACACCCTGGACCCATCACCTTACCTGGGCCTGCCGCTCAACTATGCCTGCTCCGGCGCGGTCATGCAATGCACAACCAACCCCACTTGCTCATGAACCTGTCACGCCTGCCACAAGTAGACGGCCGTGTCTACTCCCCCGCCCTCCACCACCCCGTCACCATCCGGCGCGACCGTTGGGGCGTGCCCCACATCAGCGCCGCCGACCGCCACGACCTCTTCTTCGCCCAGGGCTTCGTTCACGCCCAGGACCGGCTGTGGCAGATGGAAGTAAACCGCCGCGCCGCCAACGGCACGCTCTCCGCCTTGCTTGGCCCGCTGACTTTGGACACCGACCGGCTGTCGCGCACGCTGGGTTTTGCCCGGCTGGCCGAACAAAGCTGGCAGGCGCTGGACGAAACCAGCCGCGCCGACGTGCTGGCCTACACCGCCGGGGTCAACGCCCTGCTGGAAACGTCGCCCCGGCTGCCGCTGGAATTTGCCCTGCTGCGCCATCGTCCTGCGCCCTGGCAACCGCTGGATACCATCGCCTACGGCCGTTTGCAAATGTGGGCGCTCACCAACGGCGCCATGGGCGAGGTGGTGCAGGCGCAGCTGGTGGCGGCGCTGGGCGCAGCCCTGGCTGGTGAACTGCTGCCCGAACCACCCGGCGAAAACCCTGTCACCCTACCTCATGGCGTGGAAGTAAACTGGCGGGGTACGGCCGTTTCCCCCTTCATGGGCAAAGGCAGCGGTGATGGGGCCGGGCGCGGCAGCAACGCCTGGGTCATCGCCGGCGAGCGCACAACGACGGGTCAGCCCATCCTGGCCAACGACATGCACCTGCCGCTGGGCACGCCTTCGCTGTGGTACTTCATCCATCTACAAAGTGATCGCTCTGAAAACGACGTCGGCTGGCGCGTCGCCGGTTTCTCTCAGCCCGGCCTGCCCTACGTCCTCGTTGGCCGCAACGCCCACATCGCCTGGGGCGCGACCCTGGCCTACACCGACTGCGAGGACTTCTTCGTCGAGCAGTTCCATCCCGACGACCCCACCCGCTACCGCTTTGGCGATGGCTGGCGCACCGCCCAAATCATCCCGGAAACCATCGAAATTCGCGGCCGAAAAAACCACGTCGAACAAGTCACTCTCACCCACCACGGCCCCATCTTCCCCTTCACCCCATCACCCGCTCACCCACCCGCCGCCACACTTTCCCTGGCCTCCACCGCCCTGCGCGCCGATGCCCCCCTGGACGGCTTCGCCCGGCTGAACCAGGCGCGTGATTGGGCGGAATTTAGCACGGCCGTTGCCCACATCCACGCCCCTTCCCTCAATCTGCTTTACGCCGACGACCAGGGCAACATCGGCTATTGGGTAAGCGGGCGGGTTCCGGTGCGGCGGCAGGGCGACGGCCGTTCGCCCGCTCCCGGCCACAGCGGCGATTACGAATGGATCGGCGAAATCCCGGCCACCGACATGCCCCACGCGCTCAATCCCGCCGCCGGTTTCATCGTCTCCGCCAACCACAAAATCGTGGACGAGGCCGATTATCCGCACTACCTGGGCCGCATCTGGCGCGATGGGTTCCGCGCCCGCCGTATCGAGCAGCTCATTCTAGGGGAAGAAAATGGGACGCGGCTAAACGCGGAAAAACGCGGATTTCCCGCTAATCCCCTCCGCGATCTCCACGCCCTCCGCGGTAAAATCTCCCCCGCCGACTGCCGCCGCTTTCACCTGGACGTATTGTGCCTGCCCGGCCTGGAGTTGGCGGCGCGATTGGCCGATTTACAGCCAAAGCAGCCCGACGCGACCCTCAGCCTGGCGCTGCTGCGTGATTGGGACGGCCGTTTAACCCCACAAACCACCGGCGGCGCAGTATACGAGGTTTTCCTGGCGCAGTTGGCCCGGATGGTCTTGCAGCCACGGCTGGGGCAAGCGTTTCTGCATCAGGTTCTCGGATTGGGACCGCACCCCATCCTCATCCCGATCACGGAATTTCAGGGCGGCTGGCCGGCGACGGCGCTGCGCCTGCTGGAGAA
>CALFEW010001106.1 GCA_937958365.1 uncultured Chloroflexota bacterium
TTTCAGCTACATCAGTTGGTGGCAGCAAGAGGTGGTGCGTAACGCCCGCGTCCTGGTGGTCGGTGCGGGCGCGTTGGGCAACGAAGTCCTGAAAAACCTGGCCCTGATGGGCATCGGCAATGTGATGATTGCCGATTTCGACACCATCGAAGACAGCAACCTCAGCCGGTCGGTGTTGTTCCGGGCGAAGGATAACGGCCGTCGCAAAGTAGACGCCGCCGCCGAAGCCGTCAAGGAACTCAATCCCGACGTCAACGTGCTTACCTGGCACGGCGACATCAACTTCGAGCTGGGCATGGGCGTCTTCCGCCACGTGGACGTGATTATCGGCTGCCTGGACAACCGCGAGGCGCGCCTGTCTATCAACCGCATGAGCTGGGCCATCGGTAAGCCGTGGGTGGATGGGGCCATCGAGGAATTGATGGGCATTGTCCGCGTTTTCTGGCCCGGCGAGGGCGCATGTTACGAATGCACCCTCACCGACTTCGATTACCAGCTCATTGGCCTGCGTTACTCCTGCCCACTGCTGGCCCGGCAAAACCTGCTCAAAGGCAAAGTGCCCACCACGCCCACCAGCGCCTCCATCGTCGCCGCCTTCCAGACCCAGGAAGCGCTCAAACTGCTGCACGGCCTGGAAGTGCAGCCCGGCAAGGCGATGATCATTAACGGCCTGACCAACGACATCTACACCACCGAGTACCCGGTAAAACCAGACTGCCTGAGCCACAACCGCCTGGAACCCATTGTGGAACTGCCGGAAGCGCAAACGGCCGTTACCACCATCGCCGACTTATTAACCACCGCCCGGCAACGACTCGGCCCGGAAACTGTGCTAGAATTTAACGGTGAATTGGTCGTTTCCATGCGCTGCCCGGATTGCGGTCAGGAAGAGTTCATCTTCCAAAGCATGGCCCGCCTGTATGAAAGCGCCGCCGAATGCCCGAACTGCGGCGGCCACCGCGACATGAACCTGACCCACCGCATCACCGGCACAGAAGATTTCCTGGACCGCACCCTGGCCGACGTGGACGTGCCGCCCCTGAGCATTATTCGCGCCCGCAACGGCCGTGAACGCCTCTACCTGGAACTGACCGGCGACGCGGAAACCTTTCTGGCATTTGCATAAACCGTAATTCGGAATACGGTTCACGGATTACGAAATACGGAACACGCAACCCTACACCCGAATTTACGTAATTAACAATGATATTTGCTTAGTATAACAATGGAGGCTTAAACAAATGGCTAGCATCAAAGTGATTATTTACGATCCCACCGGTTCCAAAAAGACCCCGGTTGAACTCCCGGCAGATGTGCCGATGCGCCGTCTGATCCCGGCGTTGGTCAGCAAAATGGGCCTGCCCACCAACCAGGGCGCCAACCCCATCACCTACCGGCTGGATCACCGCGCATCCGGCAAGCGCCTCTCCGAGGACGATTCCCTGGCGGGTGCGGGCGTACAAGAAGACGACATTTTGAGCTTATTCCCTGAAGTTACCGCAGGGTAACGAAGTAATAATTGTGAATTGTGAATTATGAATTGTGAACGGCCGTTTGCAATTCATAATTCGTGCGTTTCCGTTTGAGGACAACATGGCATTCGACATCCGTGAAACTCGGCTGCGCAACGACTACAAAAACATCCGTGAACTGGTCAACCGCAGTGAATTTATCCACGTGGTCACCACCGATGGCGACCCGCCGGAAAAATACCTGATCCAATTCACCTGCCGAGGCGTGGAAAACATCAAAAGCAGCGGGGAGCCGATTTATCGCACTGACCACAAGGTGAGCATTTACCTGCACGCCGAGTATCCGCTGAAACAACCACAGCTTAAGTGGATGACGCCCATTTTTCACCCGAACATCCATGTGACCGGTGCGGTGTGCATCGGCGCGTGGTGGGCGGCCAAGACGTTAGACGAACTATTGCTGACGTTGGGCGAAATGGTCCAATACAAAAATTATGATCCACGCGACCCGATGAACTCCAAGGCCGCCTCCTGGGCGCTGCGCAACAAAGGGCTGTTCCCGGTAGACAAACGCAGCCTGAAAGGCCAATCCCTGGAAGAACTTATCGTGTTGGGGGATACGGAGACCGAAAGCAATGACTTCGGCATCAACATCCTCTAAAACGGCCGTTCCCGCCACCCCACCCGCCAACGACGTTAAACAACCGCTCCAACCGGAACTACGCCAACTGGGAACCAAACAGCCGCCCAACCTGGACGAGCAGTGCTTTCTGCACGGCCACGCGCCAGGCGCGGCGCAGGTCCAGATCATCGTCAGCCAGGGGGCGCTGCAACAAATAGACAGCCACGGCCGTTCCAACCTGTACACCGAACTGGGCGGCGCTCTGTTAGGGCGCGCCTACCAATACCAGGAACAAGTCTTCGTCCACGTCCAGGCCGCGCTGCCCGTCGTCAGCGTCGATCATGGGCCGGTGCATTTCACCTTCA
>CALFEW010001107.1 GCA_937958365.1 uncultured Chloroflexota bacterium
TCAGTGAAGGGCAGTTCGTGTAAAGAGTGGGTGTAAACGGCCGTTCCGCCGGACGGTCGGGCGCGGCTGGTCAGTAAAAAGCGGGTTGGTTCCACAAAAGCCAGAAGCTTGCCGGCGAAATAATCAACGTGGGCAATCGTTTCCAGATTGTCAATGATGATCAAATGGGGTTCGGCTTTCAGTTTTTGGCTTAAGCGAGTTTCCAGGTGGGCATCTGGTTGGCCCTGAGCTATGCCGGGCCACAAAGCGGCGGCAAGTGCAGCCAATAGGGCCTGATAGGCGCGTTCAGGCGGCAGCGCCGCGCCGCTAAACTGCTGCTGCTCGACACGCAGCCAGCAGATTTGTTTGAAGGCCAGACTGGGCAGCACCTGCCGCACCACCGAATCCGCCAGACTTGTCTTGCCAATGCCACCGATGCCCGTCAGGGCAATGATCCAGGGCGCCGTTTCCTGCACGAGCTGGGCCACAGCGATTTGCCGAATCTGGCTAAAACCAAAAAATTGGCTGTAAGAGGCGGGGGGCAGGCTGGTTTCCAGGGCCTGGATTAATTCTGTGCGGAGCTTTGTTTCCTGATGGTAGAGAAGTTGGGTCAAGGCGTCAATGGCGGCGCGCTGCCAGCGATTAACCTGGTCAACGCTGGCGTACATTTCCTGAGCAACCTGTCGGGTGATTTTGCCATCCAGGAACCGGCGGCGCAGCACGACTGCGCCGGCTTCGTCTTGTTCGGCCAGGAGGTCGATGCTGTCCAGAAGGACGCGGTCAATGGCGTACCGCCGCCCAAATGGCAGGGCGCTTTGAATGGAGGCAAGCTGGTTTTGGACGAGCAGTAGTGTAGAAAGCGGTAACGTCTGATTTTCTGCCGGTTTGCCCCATTGCACCAGGGCCGCATGAACGGCCGTTTGCAATTCCTCCTGAGTGATGGCTGACATAAGAGCATTGTACCTGAAAAACGGCCGTTTTGTACGCTCGATATGGCCTGTTCGCACACAAAATCGCACATAGTTTATACAGTGGCGCATATTGGAAATGGTATGAATTTAACCAGGAATATTTAACAAGAGGGCGAATCAATTCCAGAAGGTAAATGATGATAGAGGAGAGAATCTGGTGTTCACTCAATTGCCTGTCGTCCATAGCGTGATGTCTGGGAGGAGAAACGGCCGTTTCCCCCTCATCCTCAAACTATCCAGCGCCGCCATCGCGGCGGGGCTGTTGTTCTGGTTCCGCCAACCCATCAGTGATGTTCTGCGCATCGTCAGTAACCGGCAAGCGGTAATCGCTTACCTGGACCAATTCGGCGTGTTGGCCCCGCTGCTGTTGGGCCTCGTCCTGGTGTTTCAGGTGATTGTGGCCGCCATCCCCGGCCACGCTTTGATGATTGGCGGCGGGTATGTCTTTGGCTTTGCCACCGCGTTCTGGATCAATCT
>CALFEW010001108.1 GCA_937958365.1 uncultured Chloroflexota bacterium
AACTTGTCGAATTCCTCTCCCTGCTCGATACCTTTGAATTCTGGTTTAACATCGTCACACCATAAGGAACGGAAATTCAATAATATGCGGAACTAAGATTGAAGATTAAAGATTCGCACTCGACCTATCCCCAATCTTTAATCTTCCATCTTTCGCCAGTTATAGGGAACTCTATGAGCGACATATTGCTTGAACTACTGCCGGTGATCCTGGGTGCGGCGATTGTGCCGCTCTACCCTATCATTGTGCTGCTGCTGCTGCAAAGCAAAGGCGGATTGGGCAAGGCGGTTGGCTTCGTCGCTGGCGGCGTGGCGATGCGGTTGGCGCAAGGGGTGTTGTTTGGCGTGGTCCTGGGCGCGGCGATGGCCGCCAATGGCGAAGACGGTCAACAGATCATCGCCTCCACCTTGTTGCTGGTCGTGGGCATTTTGCTGTTGGTGGCGGCCTTCAAGAAGTGGCGCAAGGAAGAAGACCCAGACGACCCGCCGCCCAAGTGGATGACCAGCATCAGCGGTCTTTCGGGGCTGCGGGCCATCGGCGGCGGGGCGCTGTTTGTGACGATTGCCGTCAAGCAGTGGGTGTTTACCCTGTCGGCGATTAGCATTATTAGCGAGGCGGGGTTGGAACGGCCGTTAAGCATCGGCCTCTACCTCTTCTACACCCTGCTCACCCAGACGCTCGTCCTGCCGCCCATCTTGTTCTACGCCATTGCGCCGGAGCGAGCGGCCAAGCCATTGCAAGCGGCGCAAGGCTGGCTGGAGCGCAACAATCGGGTGATTGTGATGACCGTCTCTTTCATCTTCGGCCTCTGGTTCTCATACAAGGGCATCACCGGGCTGATTGGGTAAAAAAGGTTTTTATGCTGCCTGCTATCATTGCCAACGGCGAAACAGGAGCGACCTTCCTGTTGTGGGTGGAATATGCCACCCTGTTTATTGAGGCCCTGGCCGTACTCATCATTGTCGTGGCGATTGTGGTGGCGCTGACGCGCTATCTGCTGCGTTACGCCGACCAGCAATCCGATAAGGAGGAACTTTATCATGGACTTAAGGTCAGTCTGGGCAAAGCGCTCCTGCTGGGTCTGGAAGTTTTGGTAGCGGCCGACATTATCCACACTGTTGCCCTGGAAGCGACGCTGGAAAGCGTCCTGGTGTTAGGGCTGCTGGTGGTGATTCGTACGTTCCTGAGCTGGGCGCTGCTGGTTGAAATTGAGGGGCGCTGGCCCTGGCAGCACGCATAATTTATTTTGTTGGCAACAGCCCGACCTGCAAATCGGGCTGAATTTTATCTACTCAGTAGAACAAGGAGACTATTCGCATGACAACATTAACTGTATGGAAATTTGACAACCCCGCCGGGGCGCAAGATGCACTCAACAAGCTCGTTGAACTATCAAAACAGCATTTGATCCAGATCAATGATGCGGCCGTTGTTTCGTGGGAGGACGGCAAGAAAAAGCCCAAAACCCAAAATTATGGCAGCATGACTGGCCAGGGAGCCGTCTCCGGCGCATTCTGGGGAATGCTCTTTGGCCTTATCTTCTTTGTACCGCTTTTTGGAATGGCCGTAGGCGCGGCGATGGGCGCGTTAAGCGGCAAATTCGCCGATTACGGCATCAACGACAACTTCATCAAAGAAGTGCGTGATCAGGTGACGGAAGGCACGTCGGCGCTCTTTTTGATGACCAGCGGCGCAGTGCAAGACCGCGTGGCGGAAGCATTCCAGGGCGTCTCGGCCGAACTGATTCAATCGAACCTGACGAACGATCAGGAAGCACAGTTGATGGAAGATTTCGGCGGGTAACGGCCGTTGCTGCCACCTAGTCATT
>CALFEW010001109.1 GCA_937958365.1 uncultured Chloroflexota bacterium
TAACGACCGGCAAAGGATTCCCCACTACCAACTGTCAACTATCAACTACCAACTTCGGAGACCATCATGCTTGTACCACTCTCCTGGCTTAAAGAATACGTAGACATCCACCTATCCCCGGCCGAACTGGCCGAAATCCTCACCATTGGCGGCCTCGAAGTCGAAAGCGTCACCTACATCGGCATCCCTGGCGGCCGCGACAAAACCCGCCTGGTCTGGGACCGCGACAAACTCGTCGTCGGCCAGATTCTTAAGGTAGAGCAGCATCCCAACGCCGACCGGCTCGTGCTGGCAACCGTCGCGTATGGCGGCGAAGCGCCCGAAATCACCGTCACCGGTGCGCCCAACCTCTTCCAATATCTAGGGCAAGACGACCTGACGCATCTCAAGCTCTATTCGCCCTTCGCTATGGAAGGGGTGGAGTTGTACGACGGCCACAAAGAGGGGCAGGTGAAAATGGTGCTGAAGGGACGGCCGTTGCGCGGCATCCACAATCGCTGCATGTTGTGTAGCGAAAAAGAACTCGGCCTCAGCGACGACCACGACGGCATCATGATCCTCGAAGGCGATTTCACGCCCGGCACGCCCATTCAAGACGTGCTTGGCGACGCCGTCCTCAGCATAGACATCATCCCCAACATCGCCCGCGCCGCCTCCATCGTCGGCGTGGCGCGGGAAGTGGCGGCCCTGACCGGGCAAAAAGTGCGTTATCCCAGCTACGACGTGGTGATGGAAGGGCCGCCCGTGGACGGCAAAGTCCAGATCACCACCGACCACCCCGACCTCAACCCACGCTTCACCGCCATGATCATCACCGGCGTCAGCCAGAAAGCCAGCCCCCAGTGGATGCAGCGCCGCCTCAAACTGGCCGGGCAGCGCCCCATCAACGTCGTCGTAGACATCAGCAACTACGTCATGCTGGAGATGGGCGAACCCAACCACACCTTCGACTACGACTTCCTGCGCCGCCGCGCCGACCAGTACAACGGCCCCGATGGCCCCATCCATCTCATCACCCGTCTGCCCCACGCTGGCGAAACAGTCACCACGTTGGATGGCGTGAAGCGCGACCTGCCCCCCGCCACCATCCTCGTCACCGATCCCGCCGGGGCGCTCAGTCTGGGCGGCATCATGGGCGGCGCGGAGAGCGAAATCAGCGCTACCACCACCAATGTCCTGCTAGAAGCGGCGGCGTGGAACTTCATCAACATCCGCCGCTCGGCCACCCTGCTCAAAATCAACAGCGAGGCTGGCTTCCGCTTCAGCCGCGGCGTGCATCCAAGCCAATCTTTATTGGGCGCGAAACGGGCCGCCGAACTGCTGCGCCAGCTTGCGGGCGGCACAGTCTGGCAGGGCGTGATTGATTATTACCCGAACCCGCCGGAAGTGACGCCGATTCGGTTAACGGCCGTTGAAGTCAAACGCATCGGCGGCATCGAATTGTCGCTGGCCGACATCCAACACAAGCTAGAAGCGTTGGAATTCGGCGTCGTGCCCGACGGCGACGCCCTGCTCGTCACCAGCCCCGACTTCCGCCTGGACATCAGCGGCACGCACGATCTGGTCGAAGAAGTGTGCCGCATGGTTGGCTTTGATCGCCTGCCCGCCAGCGAAATGAGCGATACCCTGCCGCCGCAGCGCAGTAACGTCGCCCTGGAACGCGAAGAGCGCGTCAAGGACATCCTGGTCAAGCAGGGACTACAAGAAATCATCACCTACCGCCTCACCACGCCGGAGCGCGAAGCGAAACTGATTGCCCCCACGACCCAACTGCCGCCCGACGAACGCCCCTACGTCACCCTGGCGAACCCCATCACCGTAGATCGGGTGACGATGCGCCACAGCCTGCTGGCTTCGGCGCTGGAAACGGCCGCGGCCAACAGCCGCTTCCGCCAACACATCGCCCTGTTCGAGGTCGGCAAAATCTACCTGGCTTCCGAAGAAGGCGTGCTGCCCGACGAACTCACCCGGCTGTCGCTCGTCCTCACCGGCCCACGCCGCCACACCTTCTGGCAAAACAACGACGCCAGCCCCGAACTAGACTTTTTCGACTTGAAAGGGGTAGTGGAAGAATTGATTCGCGCCCTGCACATCGCCGATTTTACCGTCGAAGCCGCCGGGCATCCCACCTATCGCCCCGGCCGCACGGCGCGCCTGCTGCTGGGCGACAAACAGCTTGGCTTGATGGGCGAACTGCACCCGCTGGTGGCCGAGAGCTTCGATTTCCGCCACGAACACCCGGTTCTGGCCGCCGAATTAGACCTGGAACTGCTGCTGGCGGCCATCCCGCCCTGGCATCGCATTACGCCGGTGACAAGCTACCCGGCCATTTTGGAAGATGTGGCGGTGGTGGTGGATCGGGGGGTAACGGCCGT
>CALFEW010001110.1 GCA_937958365.1 uncultured Chloroflexota bacterium
GGAAATCGATCAGTTAAAAAATCGAAGCACCGGCAGCCAGAATACTTACCTGCCATTTGTCGGCGGCGGCGGTGAAACCGCCGAGACCCCGACGCCTCTGCCCATACCGTCCCCCACACCTATCCCCACCATAGATTTCGCCGCCGTAAAGGCCGATTTGCAGAGTCAGGGGCAAGACCTGGCCTATACCAAAATCGGTTTCCACGTGGGCGTGGGTGGCAATATGGACGGGTTGGACGAATGGATGCGTCAGCTTGACGCTGCCGGCGTGCCTTTTTTCCTCAAAAGCGTGGACAATGCCCAGCCTATCTACATTGCCCAGGAAATGATGCGCCAAAGCGGCGTGCCCCACACCCTGGTCTATCGCAAGGTGGCCGGCGGCAACCACGTGAGTGTGCCCAATTACGACATGCCGGCGGAAGAAGCGGCCCGGCAGCATTGGCAACTACACACGGAAGCCTTCCCGCCGGAATTGGACCCCAGCCTGGTGTGGATGGAAACGATGAACGAGGTAGACAAGAATCGGTCGGAGTGGCTGGCCCAATTTGCCCTGACAACGGCGCAACTGGCATTGCAAGACGGCCGTAAATGGGCGGCGTTTGGTTGGTCATCCGGTGAGCCGGAACCGGCCCATTGGGAAAGCCCAATCATGCTGGAGTTCCTGCGGCTGGTCGGCGAACATCCCGACCAACTCGCCATCGCCGTTCACGAATACAGCTACAATCTGGACGACATCGGCGATGGCTATCCGTACAAAATCGGCCGTTTCCTGGAAATCTTCCGCATCGCCGACAAATATGGCATCCCTCGCCCCACCATCCTGATCACCGAATGGGGCTGGACCTACTCCAACGTACCTGAACCAACGCAGGCCATAGCCGATATTGATTGGGCGGCGCGCCTATATGCGCCTTATCCGCAGGTCAAAGGCGCGGCCATCTGGTATCTGGGCAGCGGCGACACCTTCAGCGACATCGCCAACGAAACCCAGCGCCTCATTACCCCCGTGCGCATCCACGCCCTGACCCACTATTTTGCCATCCCCCAACCCCCGGCACAGGCGGCGCTGGACCCAGAACTGTACCGCCCGTGATAACAATGAACAGATAACAGATAACAGTTAACTGTTATTTGTTAACTGTTATCAGCTCCATTTCACGACAATATCCATGATCACGTCGGCAGCGATGTCGCCCTGGTCGGCGGCGTTGGACAGGTGGCGCAGTACCTCGCGCAGTTTTAGTATTTCCATCACCTGGGGAATGTCTTGCGGCCCCTGAAACAATTCGGCCAGGCTGTGGCGGTAGACGTCCTCGACGCGATTTTCCAGGGATTTCACCCGCCGCGCATGTTCCGCCGCCACCCCAGGATGATCGATCAGGCGCTGCAACGCCAGATGCAATTCAGACGCCATCTCGTGCAGCAAGTCGGCCATCACCATCACCGGCTCTTCAGCGCCCAGGGCAAAAATTTCCAGTTCTTCTACTGTGTCGTACACGTAATCAATAAAGTTATCCAACGCTCGCGCCAGAGAGAAAATGTCCTCACGGTCAATCGGCGTCACAAATGTTTCCATCAGATCATGAACCAGGATACGCTGAACTTCATCGGCTTCTTTTTCCAGCAGTCGCGCCCGTGTGCTCTTTTTGTCGCTTTGCTTTTTAAGATAGGCTTGCAGCGCTTCCACAACCAGAATGGCAAATTCCCCCTGGCGGATCAATAACTGAAAAAAATCGCTCTGACGTGGTTTGAGAAATCGCTTAAACCATTCCATTGCCTGCCTCATAATGAAGGGAAAATCAGCGTAATCAACAAATAAATGATGCCGGCCAAAACGGCCGATAACGGGATCGTCAACATCCAGGCGACGACCATTTCATAACCCACCAGCCACCTGACTTTGGATAAACGTTCTGCCGAACCGGCGCCCATAATCGCCGAACTCATCACCTGGGTGGTGCTGACCGGGCCACCAACCAAAGCCGCAACCCATAGAATGGTTGCGCCGGAAATTTGAGAGACAAAACCATGCACCGGCCGTATTTTGTAAATGCGATAGCCCAACGTTTTGATCAATCGCCAGCCACCGGTGGCCGTGCCCAAAGCAAAAGTGAGCGCGCTGAGAAATATGACCCAGGTTGGAACCGCAAAATCGGTGATCATGCCGTCGGTTAACAGCCCCAGGGTGATGATGCCCATGGTCTTTTGCGCGTCGTTGGCCCCCTGAATCAGCGCCAATCCCGCCGTGGTGAAGATTTGTGCGCCGCGAAAAAAGCGGTTGATCCCTGGCGTTGTGCCACGAGCCAGGAAGAGTGTCAACTTCATGAGAATGTAGCCAATGATAATCCCCATGATAGGCGAAACAAACAGGGTTGTGGTGACGGTAATCAATCCGCGGCTCTGAATGGCGTCAATGCCGGCGTGCAGCACAACCGCGCCAATCAAGCCGCCAATCAGGGCATGGGAGGAGCTGGAGGGAATGCCCAACCACCAGGTAATGACGTTCCAAACCACCGCCGACAGCAAGGCGGCAATAATCACCGGCATGGTCACATTGCTGGGATCCGTCAGTCCTGTGCCAATGGTTTGGGCTACAGCGACGCCAAAGAGGAACGGACCGGCAAAATTAGCCACGGCCGCTAACCCAAGCACTTTGCGCGGCGACATGGAATGAGAAGCGATAGGCGTTGCGACGATGTTGGAACTATCGTGCAAGCCGTTGAAAAAGTTGAACAGTAGAGCGGTGATCAGTAAAAAAGTAAACGTAGGTGTCATAGGGTGCATTGTTAACAATTTGTTAACGGGCCAAAAAGTATAGGGTGGGATGCCCAAAAAGGCAAACTGTGCATAAGCCTGACAAGAAATGCTTAGCGCTCGATTTCTGCACGATTGACAAACGCTGTCTTGTTTTTTGTGGGTAATGGATACAATTGGTTCCCCTATGACGACGTTATCGAATCGGGCTTTGAAGCAGGGTTTTGCGCCGCGTTTGAATTGGGTGGCTGTGTGGCTGCTGCTGGTTGTGGGCAGCCTGGCGTTGACGCGGATTTTGTATGAGGGGTTGTTTCCGCGCTGGTGGTGGCTGGCACGGCCGTTACCCGCCATCTCCTTGTCGTTGGGCACGGCCGTTTTACTCACCTGGGTCTTGAATAGGACACAGAAAAACACGGCCGGGCGCGGATTATTTTTACTGCCGCTGGGACTGAATCTGCTGTGGCTGTTTGATCCGACGGTGGATTTGGTGGGCAGCCGGTTGATTTTTGCCGCGTCGTTGTGGCTGGCGGCGCTGCTATTGGCCCGCGAAAAGGCCGCCCCGCAGGCGTGGCGCTGGCTGGGCGTTTTGTTTGTGCTGGCCGCCCTGCTGCCCATCTACCTGCTGACCATGCCCAACGCCGTCGGGCAGGCCGACACGTTCGAGTTTCAGGTGGTCGCGCCGCAGTTGGGCATCGCCCACCCCACGGGCTACCCGCTGTTTTTGCTGTTGGGCAAGCTGTTTACGCTCATCCCGCTCAACACGGTCGCCTGGCGGCTAAATTTTGCCGTGATGGGGTATGGTCTGACGGCCGTGAGTTTGTTGTTTGGGCTGGGTTATCGGCTGGGGGCACGAGGGGAAGTGGCGGTGTTAACGGCCGTTACCCTCGGCCTCACCCCCACCTTTTGGAGCCAGGCCATCGAAGCCGAAGTCTACACGCTGCACGCCCTCATCGTGGTGGCGGCGTTGTTTGTGATGCGGGAGATTGGCGGTTGGAGATTGGGGGAGATTGAAGATCGAAGATCAAAGATTGATTCCTGGCTGCCATTGCTGCTCGTGTTTATCATTGGCCTGGGCCTCACCAATCATCTCACCACCATCTTCCTCCTCCCCGCCACCGTCCTCACCCTTCTCTTCCAACGCCGCACAACCACCACCCTCCGCAATCCGCAATCCGCAATCCGCAATCCGCAATTTCTCCTCCCTCTCGCCTTCCTCCTCCCCCTCCTCCTCTACGCCTACCTGCCCATCCGCTGGGCCGCGATTCACGGCGAACCCATGGGCCTGAGCCGCTTTGTGGATTGGGTGATCGGCGGCCGTTTTCAGGGGGCGCTGCAATGGCGCGCCTGGCTGGACGACCCCACGCGCTACGAAGTCGTCGGCCGCATCTTCCTCGCCAACTGGGGCTGGGCGAACTTAGCCATCGCCGCCCTGGGCCTGATTTACCTGCTCACCCGCCACCGCCAACTCGCCGCCATCCTCCTCGTCACCTGGCTCGGCGTCACCTTCTACGCCCTCAACTACTACGTCCCCGATCTGGCCGTCTTCCTGATGGGCGCACAGGTGGTAACGGCCGTCTGGTGGCTGGCGGGAGTGGGGAAAATTGTCAATAGTCAATGGTCAATGGTCAATAACCAACGGCTAAAGCGACGCCCCCCATTGACAATTGACCATTGGCAATTAACAATTGACCATTCTCTTCTGATTCTCCTCGCCCTCCCCACCCTCCTCCTGGCCGTCGCCCACTGGCCGCAGATAGACCAGTCCGGTGACGATGGGCTGCTGGCGTGGGGGCAGGGCGTGCTGGCGCTGCCGCTGGCCGACGGCGCGGCCATTCTGGCCGACAGCGAAAAAATCGCTCCGCTGTACTATTTG
>CALFEW010001111.1 GCA_937958365.1 uncultured Chloroflexota bacterium
GAGATGCCGTAATGCTGGGCGACGCATTGGGCCAGTTGCACGCTCTCTGGCTCTGAATCTTTTTCAGGCAGGGCGATGGCCGCCACGCGCTCCGGGCCAAAAGCGCGGACGGTCAGCGCCAGGGCAACGGCAGAATCTACGCCGCCGCTAACGCCCACCACGCCACCACGTCGCCGCAAGGTTTTTTGCACCACCTGTTGCAGTTCACCTGCCAGCCGCCCGGTCTCCGCGGCCGGGTCAATGTCCAAAACGTGTTGATTAAACATGATAAACGCCTCCCAGGGCAACCGCTTCGCCAGAGAAAAGTTTCAGGTTGCGCAAAGCCGGTCGGTCTACCGGCCGTTGGAAATGATCAACAAATAGATGGTAAACCAGTTGGGTGGAGAGAATACCGGCCAGGGCCATGTCGTCGGTTTCGCCCAGGGGCAGGCCACGCTGAATTTTTTGTACCAGGCGGCTAACGGCCGTTTCCCGGAACAGCCCCACCTTTTTAATTTGCGCCGGGGAGAGAAGCTCAGTCACGTAATCGGGCGGTGCAGGGTAGAAGAAGCTGTGGTGGATGGGTGCGCGATACGGCCGTTTGGGTCGCTGCCAGATGTCCGGCGGCAGCCAGCGCTGCGCCAGTTGCCTGAGCAAATACTTCTCGCGCAGGCCGCGCAGCTTCAGGCGCGGCGGCAGTTGGCCACAAAAATCAATCAGCCGGTGGTCCAAAAATGGATAGCGCCCCTCAACGGCATGAGCCATAGACATGCGGTCGCCCTGCGAACAGAGCAGATAGTGGGGCAAAAAGAGCGTGGCTTCCAGATATTGGGCGCGGTGCAGCGGATGCCAGCGGGCAAACCCGGTGGGCAGCGCCAAAGGTTCGAGCGGCGGCAGCCCGGCCGTTACCGCATCGCTAAAAAAGCGTGTACAGCGGGCGGTATTTTGCCAGCGCAGTTGATGTGAATAATCGGGCGCGTCCACATCGGCCAGGTTGCCGCGGAAGAAACTCGCCAGAGCAGCATCGCCACCACCGGATAACTGGCTGATGTATGGATAGAGGCGGCGGAGGAGCAACGGCCGTATCACTGAATCTGGCTCTCTGGCCCAAAAGCGGCGCACTAAAGCCTCTTTGAAGATGTTGTATCCGGCCAAAAACTCATCCGCGCCTTCGCCGGTGAGGACCACTTTGTAACCATGTTCGCGCACCAACGCCGCCAGGTGATACAGCGGGGCCGGCGCGGTGCGCAAGATCGGCGTTTCGGTGTGCCAGATAACCTGGGGAAACAGGTGGCCGATGTCGGCGTCGCTGATCCGGCTGAGGGCGTGGTCTGTACCCAGGAAGGCGGCCATGCGCTGCTGGTAGGCGCTCTCATCGTAATTCGGGTTGTCGAAGGCGATTGAAAACGTCGCCAGGTGGTTGCGGGTGAAATTGCGGATAACGGCCGTGATCACCGAAGAATCCAGCCCGCCGCTCAGATACGCTCCCACCGGCACATCGGCGCGCAGGCGGATGCGCGTGGCGTCTACCAGCAAATCGTGAAATTCGTCCAGATAATCGGCGAACGGCCGTTCGTCCGCCCGGCTTTCGGCGTCGTCAGGGAAGGTAAGCTGCCAATACCGCTGCACGCGCCAGACGCCATCTTGCACCACCCCATAATGGCCCGGCGGCAGTTGATAAATCCCCTGGAAAATGGTGTAAGGTTCGCGTGGACTCCAATAGGTGAAAATCTGGTTCAGCACGGCCGGGTCCAGTGCCGGGGATTGCGGCAGGGCGGCCAGAATGGCCTTGATTTCCGAGGCAAAGATGAGGCGGTTTGCGGTGATGGTATAGAAAAACGGCCGTACCCCCACACGGTCCCGCGCCACAAACAGCCGATTGGCCGGGCCATCCCAAATGGCGAAGGCAAACTGACCGTTTAGCTCCTCCAGACAGGCGGGGCCAAGTTCTTCGTACAGATGCAGCACCACTTCGGTATCGCTCTGGGTGGTGAACTGATGGCCTCGGCGCAAAAGCCAGGCGCGCAGGTCTGGATAGTTGAACACTTCGCCATTGTAGACAATCCAGCGGCTGCCATCCTCGTTGCTGATGGGCTGCTGCCCACCAGTCAGGTCCACAATGCTCAGACGCGCATGGCCCAGCCCGACACGGCCGTTCAGATACACGCCGCTCTCGTCTGGCCCACGATGACGCACCTGGGCGACCATGCCCAGAATAGTATCTAAGGGCACGGGTTCCACTTCTTGCAAATTAAGAATGCCAACGAAGCCGCACATGTGATTGGTCCTCGTGTTTTAAAAGCCGTGAACCGTCATCCGACAAAGACAAATCACGGAACACGGATTATGGTTCATGGATTACGGATCTCCTCTCCACCAACTCCTGTAGCCCCATTTTTTTTATTTTGCCGGAAGAGGTTTTGGGCAGGGCGTCACAGAAGACCACGCTCTGCGGGACCATGTAATCTTCCAGGTTGGCGCGGCAGTGGGCCAGCGCCTGCGCTTCGGTGAGAGCGTCGCCATTTTGGACGACAAAGGCTTTGATGGCCTGGCCTAAAATGGGATCGGGAACGCCGATAACGGCCGTTTCCACCACCCCCGGCAGCGCGTACAACACATTCTCCACCTCTTTGGGCGCCACCTTCTCACCGCGACATTTGATGATGTCATCCTTGCGCCCGACAAAGTAGAAGAAGCCTTCCTCGTCCATGCGGAACAAATCGCCGGTGTAACACACTGTCTCACCGGGCAGCGGGCCGGGACGGTAACGCTGGGCAGTGGCCGCCGCATCGGCCCAGTACCCGCGCATCACGTGACGGCCGCGTACCACCAATTCACCAATTTCGCCTGGCGGCAGGCGACGGCCGTTTTCATCTTCGCACCACACCTCGGTTCCGGGAATGGCAATGCCCACCGAACCGGGCCGCCGGTCCAGTTCGGCTGGTGGCAGGTAGAGTGTGCGCTTGGTCTCCGTGAGGCCATACATGGAATACAGGGTGACGTGGGGAAACTTTTGGCGCAGCGCCTGGATATGGCTGACGGGCAGAGCAGCGGCCGTGTTGGTCATGTAGCGCAGACCGGAAAGGTCGTAGGGCGACAGGTCCATTTGCAGCAGGATGGCGTAAACGGTGGGCACGCCGGGGAAGCCGGTGACGCCCTCAGTGACCATATGCTCCAGCACGGCGGCGGGGAAGACAAACCCTTTTTCCAACACCAGCGTGCCGCCAAAGCGGAAGACCATCAACAACTGGTACAGACCATAGTCAAACGACAGGGGCAGCACATTGATCACCACGTCATCCGGCCGGTTCCCCAGGTAACTGATGATGGAATCGGCGGCGAAGACCATGTTGCTGTGATCGCTCATCACGCCTTTGGGAGCGCCGGTGCTGCCGGATGTGTAGATGAGGCAGGCCAGGTCACGGTCTATGGTGGTGATGGGCGACGGCCGTGCCGCGGAAAACGTCGCCTGCATATCCGCGAAGTGGGCCAATCCGGCGGGCAGAGAGGCCGGTCGCGGACCGCAAAGCAGGCACAACCTGAGCGACGGGACCTGGGCCTGCAAAGCGACGGCCAGAGCTTGGTAACGGCCGTCCAGCAGCAATCCCCAGGCGGCGCAATGATTTAAAATGTAGGTCAGTTTGTCCCGTTTGGTGGAATGGTTCACCACCACAAAGGTTCCCCCCGCTTTCAAGATGGCAAAAATCGCCACCACCGTTTCAACGGAGTTGTTGAGATAAATCGCTACCCGGTCGCCGCGCCCCAGACCATGCGCGCGCAAACCATTCGCCAACCGGTTGGCCTGCGCCTCCACCTCGCCATACGTCAACCGCTGATCGCCAAAAATCAGCGCCGTCTTTTGCGGCCAGCGCCCAGCGCTGGCCTGGAGGAACTCTTGCACAAGCATTATGTTACCCTCCCACAAAACCGGGCAGCGGATAACCCCAGGAAGAATCGGCGAGAATCCGTCCAATCCGCATCATCCGCGTGCCCATCTATCACCTGACGCTCAGGCCAGAACCAGTGTGTTCCGCCGGATATAAGCCGCCAGATTGACCACGGAGTCGAAGTTCTGTGGTGTCATCTCTTGCTGAACAGGGCGAAAGCCATAGGTTTCTTCAACAAATAAGGCCAATTCCAGCACGCCCAATGAATCCAGCACCCCTTCTTCCATAAAAGAAGCGTCGTCCGGGTAGGCGTACCCGTCATCGCTGAAGAGCATGTTTTCAGCAATGTACAATTTGATGGTTTCTTCAATGCTCATGGTCTATCTCCTTGTAGAAGTTCAACCTCACGGAAAAGGTTGAATTTCACTGGCTGCTCATCCACCTGGGCGGCTAACTGAAAAATACCCTTGTGCAGTACCGACGCGGCATCCGGCCGGTTTACGGCCGTTTCCAATCCCGCCACAAACTCCTTAAACCGTGCCAACGTCGGCAGCGGACCCTCCGCCTGTAATTGGAAAATGCGCGGATGAGGCGTCATCACGCTTTGCTCATCCTCATAACTCAGCTCTTCACGCAGCTTTTCACCGGGGCGCACGCCCACATACTCAATGGCAATATCCTTGTGGACCCGCAGACCCTTCAGGCGAATCATACGTTCGGCCAGCTCCTGAATCGCCACCTCTTCGCCCATGTCCAGCATAAATACCTCGCCGCCGCCGCCAAACGCCGCCGCCTGAATCACCAGACTGGCCGCCTCCGGGATGCTCATGAAGAAGCGCATCATCTCCTTGTGGGTCACAGTCACCGGCCCACCCCGCTCGATCTGGTTCGCAAACACCGGCAAGACACTGCCCCGGCTGCCGATGACGTTGCCAAAACGCACGGCCGTAAACATCGTTCGGCTTTGCTGGTTCAGGGCGCGCAGCCACAGCTCGCAGGCATATTTGCTGGCGCCCATCACGCTGCTGGGCCGGACGGCTTTGTCTGTGGAGATAAAGACGAAACGCTGCACCCCATAGGTATGCGCCAGTTCACTCACAATCATCGTGCCCTTGATATTCACCCGCAGCGATTCATCCGGGTTTACCTCCATCAGCGGCACATGCTTGTAAGCCGCCGCATGAAAAACGATTTGCGGCCGGTACCGGCGAAAAATGGCGTCTATTTTCCCCCGGTCGGTGATGTCGGCCAGCAGCAGCGCGGCGGGTATCTGGCTTTTGCGATTCAGGTCCAGGTTCAGGTCGAACAGGCCACTTTCGTTGTTGTCTAGCAGCAAAAGCTGCGCCGGGTCGTGGCGGCAAACCTGGTAACACAGTTCCGAACCGATAGAACCGGCCGCCCCCGTCACCATCACTACCTTGTCCTTGAGCAATGTCCGGCACAAGGCGTCATCTACGCATAAAGGTGGCCGTTTGAGCAAGTCTTCGACGTTGAGTTCGCGCAGCGCCAATGGGTGTTTGTAGCGCTGGTCCATCAAATTGGCGACATCGGGCAGCACTTTGATCTGCGCCGGCGTCTCCTGGCAGGCGGCAATAAGCCGCCACAGTTTGTCCCGACTCATCGCCTCCACTGCGATGATTACCACGTCTATGCGCAACGATTCCACTAAATCGGCGATTTGGGCGGTTGTACCCAGAACGGCCGTGCCATTCAGAGACATGCCCACTTTTTCGTCATCATCATCCACACAGCCGACGATCTTGATTTTGGCGGCGGTGTTCTGGTGTGCCAGGGAGGCGGCAACCTGCTGCGCCATGGGCGTGGCCCCGACGAGGAGCGCCCGCTCTTGGGGTAAATGATGATTGCTGACGTGCAGCAACTCGCTAAATTCCTGCCCGGAAGCCGGCAGCAGGTAGCGCCGGTATTTGACCCCGGTGGAAAGCAGCGCGTTAAACAGCCCAGCAACGACAATGGTCCCCGCTTCCAGGCCGGGAAAGAGGCCAAACAGGGCGCTGAGGCCCCACAACAACAAGGTGGCGATAGCCGAAGCGCGGAAAACAAGCCAGGCGTCGCGCAAATCGGCCAACGCCCACAAACGGCGGTAGATGCCGGACAGAGCGTTGACGAGGATGTATACGGCCGTTACCCCCACCATCGCCGCCCACACCGCCTCCAATTGCCCGGCAGAGCAACGGCCGTTACACTGCGCCGCCAGCGCCAGCAAAAACGCCAGTGGAATCATCCCGCAGTCCAACGCCATTCGCCGCGCATATTGCCGACGCATATTCATCGCTGATAGATGATCCATTCTTCCCTTCCTCTTCTGGCCTGCCGCCAGATGAGTCGTCTCAGTTCGCAGATAGGTTTGTGGACCAGGCGCAACTCGCGCCAAAAATGGCAGCACTTCAGCCACGGTAAGCAGCGCGATACACAGGTCCAACCGAAACGACGGATGTTCCACGTAGGCCAGATCGTAGATGTGGCGTTGGGCGAGAGCGATTTGGGTACGGCCGTTCACCTGCGCCAGCCCCGTAATGCCCGGTCGCACGGCCAGCCGCTTGCTGTCCGCCTCGCTGTAGTAAGCGCAGGCTTCCGGTGGATCGGCGCGGGGGCCGATGAGGCTCATGTGCCCTTGCAAGACGTTTAGGAGCTGTGGCAGCTCATCCAGCCCGGTGCGCAGCACGCGCCCAACGCGGGTGACGCGAGGGTCTTTCTCAGCTACCAGATAGGAGCCATCGGCGGCGCGTACTGGCTGGCTGTGCTGATACATGGTGCGGAATTTATAGAGGGTAAACGGCCGTCCCCCCTTCCCCATGCGCTGACTGAGATAAAAAACAGAGCCAGGACTGTCCAGCCTGATCCACACAGCCAGCAGCAGCAGCAGCGGCAGCAGTCCGGCAAGCGCCAGCAGCGCCACCGCGACGTCGAAAAAGCGTTTGCTCACTGTGTAAGCCACAAACGGCCGTCGGCCCACTCTCCCCCTCCTTACCCATCACTTTTGCCAGAAATGCAGCGATAAACCACCGCACACTGGCCGCCATCCCATACGCGCCATGCCGCACTGCGCCGCCGCGTTGTTGGTCTGCGTGCCCACAAAAGCCAGGTCGGCGTGCCGGTCCAACAGCCACACCAACAACGAGCGCAATAAATCGTCATACACCCCTCCCGCCTGGCGGTAGCGCGGTTCGATGGCTCCCAGCAAAAACTGCCCCATGTGGACGTTGCACAACCCTGCCTGGTCGTCCAGATAGCGCAGCGTGGCGTACCCCACGACCTCTCCATCCACCTCCAGCACGGAGATGTAGTCGGCGGCCTCGCCGGTGCAGGAGTTATAGAGCCAGCGGGCGTAAAGATCGTCGCTAACGGCCGTGGGGAAATGGGGGTCCGCGTGGAAGCGGTCGGGGATGGGGGTGTAGACACGCCGGGCCAGAGCCATCAGCGCCTCGGTGTCCGCCGGAGTGTGGGGGCGAAACAGGGCATTGGTTTTGGGAGGCTGGAGCGGCTGCCGCTGCAAATCATACAGCCAGTACACCTGCGATTCCATTGTACGGAATCCCCCTGCCTCCAGCGCGTGGATCACGCCGATGGCGTCGAGCGGCTCCCAGATGGTCAGAGCTTGCGCGCCGTGCCGCGCTGCCTGGCGCACCACCGCTTGCGTCAGTTTACCGGCCGTTTGCCGCTGCTGCTCTGGATCACCCCAGACACCCAGATGGCCCACACGCCAGATATTCACCGCGAAATGCGCGGTATCCCACGGCAAGGGGTTCATGGTAGCGAAACCGGCCAATTCTTCATCGTCGGTAAATGCGCCCAGGAGAACGGCCGTGTCGTTCTCTTGCACCTGCTCCAAATGCCGCTCCATGAGCTGGCAGCGGCTATGTTCATCTACCTGACGTATCCACCAGTACGGTTTAAAGCGATAGCGCTGCTCGATGGTTTTCAGACACTCTCGATCGCCAAATTTTTTCAGGTCAATCACGTTCATAACGCCTCCTATCGAGATAGGCGGGCTTTGTAAGATTGACAAGCCAGGCGAAGCATGACGCCTGGAATGGCTATGTCCTGTGGTCAATCTTGAAAAAAACCTGCCCGGTCTTGGCGAAACGACTGCACGGCCGTATCTACAAATGCCACGAACAACGGCCCAATCGTCTCATTTGCCAGCGCGTTGGGGTGGGAATCCGCCGCCAACGACGTTTGCTGGTAGGCGGTTTGCAGCATGTGGCTCTGTGGGTCCGCCAGCAGCGCAAACAAATCAAACACAACCACGTTGTCATGACCACCCAAAAATTCAGCCGAAGACAGCCAGTCGGCCAGGGAGCGGGCGCGAGTGGCTTCGTCGGCGTGGGTCGCCAGCGGGTGCAGCGGTGGTGAGGTGAGCAGGATGAACAGGCGGTTGGGATGCGTGTCCATCACGTCACGCATTTGCAAGTACCACGCCTGCATCTGCGCCAGTTGAGCATCGTCGGCGATGGCGCTGTTGGGGAAGCAAGATTTGACGATGATGACCTCGTGCTGCAACAGGCGGCTGAAGGCATTTTCCGGCGGGTCGGTGACAGGTTGGGCGAATAAAGCGGCCAGCCCGGCCACATCGGTATCGCCGTCGCCCCGCCCACCGGGGATGCGATAATTAGCCTGGAGCAAACGGCCGTCTGGCCCTGTCAGGCCCATGTGGTTGTAGTCGTGATCCCAGAACTGATAGCCGCGTGCGGTAAACAACGGCCGTACCTGTCCCTGCTGGATCAGATTGCGCCCGGTGGAGTGGTGGAGGAAGATAATGTTGGTGAAACGGCCGTCAGACGTCACAGGTTCCGCATACACCGGCATCCGCAGCGCCGCCCACAGGCGCGCCGCCGCCTGGCTCAGGCGCGACCCAAAGACGACCAACCCCACGCCCACCACCAGCAGCGGCACGGCTCCAGAAATCAGGAACAGTTTACGCTTGTGGGTCATTCATGCCTCCTCGTTACATATCTCCCAGAACAATCGGCAGATAAGCGGCCGGCGTCAGGTTGCTGCCCCAGCTTGCCAGCCGTGCCAACAACCACCAGAAGGCCGCCGCCACCCGCTGCCGTCCCACCTCGTTCAGATGCGCCCCGTCATACGCATAACCGTTCCACATCGCCTCGTAACCCGCCGCGCTGACCACCGGATTGCCCTGTGGATCGTGGCTTTCGATGTCGGCGATGTCGAATAAGACGCAGCCCTGCGCCGCGCAATAGGTCCGCGCCATCTCGTTAAAGATTTCCTTTTCGTTGTTGCCGCGATCATCGGCGGCCGTGGCCAACGGCATCGTCCACCAGACAAAGGTGACGTTGGGGTAGGTTTGCTCCAGCGCCGTCATCATCTGGCGATAGGCGGCCCAAATGTCCGCCGCCGGGACCACGCCAAAGGGCAGGGTGTCGCTGGGGCAAAACTTCATCATGGCAACCTCGGCCTGCCAGTAACCGGCCCGAACGAACGTATCGAACCCTTCGATTTTGCTGTAAGGCTCACCGTTCACGCCGAGCAACTGGTGCAGCAGGCCATTGTTGCCGGCATACCAACTGGGGTCAGCGGTGGTGATGGGCAGGGTGTAGCGCAGCGGGTCCTGTGCCTGCCAGTCAGCCAGACCATCAAGGATATTGCCACCCACCGAGCGATGGGCAAAAAAGATGTCTAGCTGCCGCGCCCCATCCAACCCGGCCTGGGAAATCTGCGCCACATCTACCGTTGTGTGATCAATGACGAGAACGGCCGTAACCGGTACCTCTTCTCTGGCAGCCGCAGGCGCTTTGCCCACGACCAGCCCAACCAGGCAAACCAGCGCGCCCATCAGGATGATTTTTGCGCAAAATCCAGGCGTCATTGGACTACTCCGTCAGGGTCCAGGTTCCAGATACAACCCAGTCTGAGCGCACGCCGCTCATATCCATCGCCCGCAAATAAGCCTGATAGGTTCCCAGGCTGCCGGAAAATGGAACGACAGGAGTGATCGTCCATTGCACAGTCAGGGTATCGGATTGTCCGGTAACGGCCGTTGCCTCACAATCCAGGCGCACGTAGCTGTTACTCAACACCCGCGCTGCACCCGGCGCGCACCAACCCACCCAACCATTTCCAGCATCATTCGACAAATACAGCCGGTTGCTGTCGCGGTAATAGACAACCGACAACCCGCCGCCCTGCAATCCCACGTTCAGCATAAAATTAACCGTCCGCAAATCTTGCCAGCCGTTGGCGTCCTGGTACGTGGTCGTGAAAAGCTGCGATTGCCCCACCGGACCACTACCGCCATCGGGCATGAAGAGGCCGGTGGTCGGAGGCGCGTTGCCGCCCGGCGTAGACGTGGGGGTTGGCGTCTGAGTGGGTGTTGGCGTTATGGTAGGCGTGGCACTGGCAGTGGGCGTGACTGTGGGACTGGGGGTCGGCGTGACACCTTGCTGGATCAGGTCGTTGCGCCACACCTTCAGGGCGTTCGGCTCTGTGGCCAGCGACGCTGCGGAAGCCAGGTCCAGGTCGCCATCGTTGTCCAGGTCGCTGGCGGCGATAGCGAGCATGTTGGCTGCCAACGCGGCCACATCGCGCCGCAGCCAACCGCTGGAATAATGCCCCACCCGCGCTGGATCATAGCTCATGCCGGACCAATCTTCCCAGGCAAAGCCGCCCAGGTTTTCCCACACCATGAGTTGGTAGCTTTCGGTCTGATTGCTCACAGAGGCGATGTCCGGGTCGCCGTCCAGGTCAAAATCACCCACCACCAGGTCCATGACGTTGGCCGCCAGCCAGTTGTGGAAACGGCTGGCGGGGTAAGATACGGCCGTGCCCCGCCACAATTCGCCGCTAAACGGCGAGCCATTATTTTCAAAGGCCAGCACCTGAAAATCTCCTTCCATGTGGTCAGAAGCTACCACGTCCAGGTCGCCGTCGCCGTCCAGATCAGCCAGCGACACGGAGGAGACATGCGCACCCCAGAAGCCGTGATACAGCACCGACAGGGTTTCAAATTCCGGGTCGCGGCCGATGTTAACGGCCGTCCATCCTTCCGCCCCATCGTTGCGGAAAGCACGTACCTGATACACGTCCGGCCATTGCTCACGCGGGACGGCATCGGCGCTGCTGCCCACAGCCGGGGCGCGATTGGTTCCGATGACGATGTCTGGGTCGCCGTCGCTGTCCAGGTCGCCCAGGGCCATGTCGCGCACGGAATACGTCGCCGCGCCCACGTCTACCGACGGCCAGACGGCCGTCAGGGGGGCATTGAGCCAGAGGGTGACGCGGTTGTTGGCGCTGGGCGCATTCACGTCGGCCGCCGGGCCGCCGCCGGTGACAATGTCTACACGGCCGTCGCCGTTCACGTCGGCGGCGGCGATGGCCCCGATATAGGCCTGATCGTGGCCGATGAGCCGGCGCGTCCATGACCCGGTAAAGGGTGAGCCGTCATTTTCCCAGACGACAAGATCGGTGTACCAGCGCTGGCCGGTCACAACATCCAGGTCGCCGTCGCCGTCCAGGTCGGCGGCGGCCAGGGCGGCGGCGCGGTAATAGCGCCCCATGAGGGTAGACGGCCAGCCCTGCTCGAAGGGACGGCCGTTGTTTTCCCAGGCGGTTAGCTGCCCCAGGGCATTGGCCGTTACCAGGTCATCATCGCCGTCGTGGTCCAGGTCGGCCAGGAGCATGTGGGTGAATTGGTAGTCGGTCGCCCCGACGCTGACGCCTTCGGTATCCAACAGGATAGGTTCGGCGGCCAGCGGGCCACTCCACGCCCAAAAGAAGAGAAGACCCAAAAGAACCAACCAAAGCAATGTGTGCAACTTTCGCGCAGGCATGTTACAGCCTCCTTTGCATTATGCGTCAGTTATTGCCCAAAATAACGCTGGCCTGTTTCGCGCACGGCCGTTTGCAGCGCAACTTGATCCGGATTGCCCAAAGTTTGCTCATAGGCGTTGTGGTGATAAGCGTAATTCGCCAGACAACGGACGCCGTGGTCTGCGACGATGCGCCGGACGTTTTCCCGGTATTCGTCGGGGGTGGGCATCCGTAAAATGTGACGGCCGTCGCCGCCATACACCTGCACCAGCACACACAGCGCGGAGCGGGTCGTGCCTTCCAGATTGCGCTGCGCGGCGATCAGGCGCGGATCGGTGCGAGTCCAATCGTTGATCGGCTGGCCGGTGGCCGGGTCATTGACGTGGGGATTGGTCGCCACGCCACACAGATCACAAATGTCGTCGGTGAAGCCGTCTGGAATGCGCATAATGTCGTGCCACAGCAGCAGAGTGGGATCTTCAACAATCTGCCGGTATTGCCGGTAAAACAGGCGCAGTTCAGCCAGCGAGAAACGTTCCAGAGGTTCATGCAAGCCATAAAAGCCCAATAAAGCCGGGTGATCGAACAGGGGGCGCATGGTTTCCAGGATGGAGAGGTCGAATTCACGGCCGTTCCAGCCCCAATCGCCCTGGTTCATCCGCAGTATCAGGCGCATCTCCAGCGACTCCGCTTCGTCCAGGGCGCGTCTCGCCTGCGCCACCGTGGTGACACCGGTGTGACGGCTCCAACTCGCGCCCAGTTCGGCGCAGGCGGCCAGATCGTCGCCGCAATAATCAATGCCAAAGCCCAGGCCAGGTGATGGCGTCGCTGTGGGTAGAAGCATGGCCGGGGAAACGGCCGTCATGGCGTCAGTCGTCGCGGCGTCGGCCGACAGCGGGGGCACAGGCTGGCCCCGCCCGGTGGCGGAACAGGCCGACAACACGCCAAGCAGCAGCACAAGCCCCGCCGCCACAACCCAACGCGGTCTGTGGAACAGGCCGTCAGTGTCAGGTCCGTTTCCCGATTTCATAGGTCAATTTGTCTTGCGGCGCGGTCGGCCGGCGACGGCTGACCAGACGGCGCAGATAAGGAGTTGTTTCCCAGACGGCCGTAAACGCCAGCGTCCTATCGCCCAAATCAGCCAGCACCACGCCATCAACATAGACGCCATTGGTTGCCAGCAGCGCAATGTCTGCGGCCGTCGGCCGATAACCGGTGTGCCGGGCATCTACAACCAACAAAACCAGCGCGGCCCGGCGCGCCATCATCACGGTTTCTAAAAATAGGGTGGGCGGTGGAGCGTTTACCACCATCACCGAGTATCCGGCGGATAAACCGGCCATGGCCTCGATGGCTTCGTCAAGCTGTTTGATAGACGGCCGTTGGCGGACGGCCGTTGCGGTTAACCACTGCAACTGCTGCTGTTCCGGGTGCGTTCGGATATACCGGGCCGGGTCTACGCCGGGCTGAGAAAGCAAATCAACCTGGCCCGGTGCGCCTGGATCGTTAAACAGATGCCGAATCGTGTCCGGGCGCTGCGCGTCCATATCGAGCAGCAAGCTTTTTTGGCCGCTGTCGGCCCAAACCAGAGCCAATTGGGCGGCCACCAGCGCCCGACTAAAACGATTCTCCGGGCTGACAACCAGCACAATCGGCTCTTTGGATTGAGGATTCTGGGTCAGCCGCTGCCGACACGTCTCTTTTAACGACCACCAACTGGCGCTGTCGGTTTTTGCCAACAAGTCGCCGCGCAGATAATGCCACTCACTGAAAGCGACCCGGCCGAGGTGGATCAGCGTGGGCAGCTTTAACAACTCGGTCACGTCACGTTCATCATAAAAGGGATGGTTCAGGTATTCGCGGAAGAAGAAAAAGCTGCCGGTAAGCAGGGCAGCGGCAAACGCGGTCAGGAGTACAGGCAATACGGCCGTTCTGTCGGGCGCGGTGGGCACGTGGGCTATCTCTAAGACCAGGATGAAATTACGTGAGCGCGCCGGTGCGAACTGGTTGAACTGCTGAATGGTTTCATTGGCAATAGCAGCGGCCGTTTCCGGGTTGGCGTGGGTGGCCTGTATGGTGAGCAGGTTTGTGCCTTCCACCAGCGAGACATCGAGCATGTCGGCCACGGCCTCCGGGGAATCGGACAAACCCAGATTCTCCACGATGGCCTGAGTGACTATTTGCAACTGCGCCATATGCAAATAGTTGGCGATCATGACATCGGCCAGGTCCATGTAGGCCGCGTCCTGGGCGTTTTGATACATGTCGCCGCCTACAGCAATCACGGCCGTAGCGCTGTATTGCGGAATGACGCCGGAACGAGACATGCTCAGGTAAACGGCCGTGCCCGTTAGCCCGGCCGCCAGCAAAATCAGCCAGAATCGCCGCCAGATTAAGAGCAAAATGTTGCGCATGTCCATGTTCGTCTCCAGAAGCGCATCATACCCTGTGTCGCTCCACCACCCGATGCACTGCTTCAATCACGTCAGTTACGTCGCGGGGCTTCATGCAGCTATACAACGGCAGAGAAATCAGCCGTTCATAGGCCACATCCGCTACCGGGAAATCCCCAGGCTTCAGGCCGAAGCGGTCCCGATAATACGGTTGGCGATGTAGCGGGATAAAATGCACCGACGTGCAAATCCCTTCCCGCTTCAATGCCTCGATAAATTGCCCCCTATCAATCGTCAGGCGCGCCAAATCCAGGCGAATAGCGTACAAATGCCAGGCATGACAGACTCCGGACCGGGTCAACGGCCGTTCAATCTCTGGCACATCTTGAAATGCGGCGTCATATTGGGCGGCAATGGCGGCGCGCCGGGCATTCATGCCTTCCAACCGCGCCAACTGCCGCAAACCCAACGCCGCTTGCAGGTCTGTCAGGTTATATTTGAAGCCTGGAAGTACCACCTCGTAATACCAGGAGCCTTTGTCTGCATACCGGTCCCACGCATCCCGGCTGATGCCGTGCAGCACCCATTTACGCATTTCCTGGGCCAATTCGTCGTCGTTGGTGGTGATCATGCCGCCTTCGGCCGTGACCAGGTTTTTCGTGGCATAGAAACTAAAGACGGTTACATCACTCAGGCTGCCGATGGGGCGGCCGTGCCAAAACGCGCCAATAGCGTGTGCAGCATCTTCAATCACAATCAGATTGTGGCGCTGAGCAATCTCTTGTAAGTCGTCCAGCGCACACGGATGTCCGTACAGGTGCACCGGAATCAAGGCGCGGGTATGGCGGGTAATTGCGCGTTCCACCGCCGTCGGGTCCAGGTTCAGGGTGTCTGGCTCTACATCCACCAGAATGGGGGTGGCCTGCTGATGAACCACCACATTGGCCGTCGCTGCAAAGGTCATGGTGGGCACAATGACTTCATCACCCGGCCCAATACCGGATGCCGCCAGAGCTATATGCAGCCCGCCCGTACACGAGTTAACGGCAATG
>CALFEW010001112.1 GCA_937958365.1 uncultured Chloroflexota bacterium
CACGGAACCGCCTCCTACGTCAAAGTTTTCCTGGGTGAACAAGCCGCCGAGCAGGACAATATCAACGTGTATTACGCCTGGCACGTGAACGGCCGTCAGACCTACTGCCTGGAAGCGCCCACCACCGTCACCGGGGCGGCCATCCGCTGGCTGCGCGACAACGCCCGCCTGATAGACAGCTACGAACACCTCAGCGAACTGGCCGCCGCCGTGCCCGACACCGGCGGCATGATGGTCGTGCCCGCCTTCACCGGGCTGGACGTGCCTTACAATGACGGCCGTGCCCGCGCCACTTTTTTCGGCATGGCCCTGGGCCACGACCGGCGGCACATCGCCCGCGCTTTCCTGGAATCCATCGGCTACCAGATTCGCACGATTCTGGAAACGATCACCAACGAGGCTGGCGTGCAGGTGGCGCAGCTTCTCGTCGGCGGCGGCGTCTCCGCCAGCGACCTGGCCTGCCAGATTCAGGCCGATTTGCTCGGCCTGCCGCTGCTGCGCCCCACCTTCGCCGAGACCACCGCCTGGGCTGCCGGGCTGCTGGCCGGCCTGGGGGCCAACGTCTGGCCCGGCGCAGACGCCCTGCCGCCGCTGCCCGGTTCGCACACCCGCTTCGAGCCGATGATGGCCGCAGCGGCGAGAGATGAGGGCTACGGCCGTTGGCTCCGCGCCATCGAATTGGTCCAAGCCTGGGGCGAAACAACGATCTATCGTTAAGAATGGGACGCGGATAAACGCGGGTACAGCGGATTTTCGCGGATAAAACCAGTTAAAAATCCGCGTTCATCCGCCTCATCCGTGAAAATCCGCGTCCCATTCTTTTTCAAAAGGCAACAACATGAAATTTGGCGTTTGTTATTACCCTGAACATTGGCCGGAGGGACGCTGGTCGGAAGATGCGCGGTTGATGCGCGAATTGGGCCTGGATTTGGTGCGTATCGGCGAGTTTGCCTGGGCCAAAATGGAACCCGCGCCGGGTCAGTTCGATTGGGCCTGGCTGGACCGGGCCATCGGCGTGCTGGCCGACGCCGGGCTGGCGGTGATTTTGGGCACGCCAACCGCCACGCCGCCCGCCTGGCTTAGCCGGGCTTACCCAGACATTTTGCGGGTGGACGCCAACGGCCGTGCCCGCGACCACGGTTCCCGCCGCCAATACTGCCCCAACAGCCCCACCTACCGCCACCTCAGCCGCCAGATTGTGCAGGCGATGGGGGAACGCTACGGCCGTGATCCGCGCATCATCGGCTGGCAGATTGACAACGAGTTTGGCGGCGGCGGCACCGCCCGCTGCTACTGCGACCACTGCGCCGCTGCGTTCCGTGATTGGCTGCGCGCAAAATACGAGACGCTCGACGCCCTGAACGAAGCGTGGGGGACCATCTTCTGGTCGCAAACCTACACCGACTGGACGCAAATCACTCTGCCCGGCGACGCGGTAAACTACAAAAACCCCGGCCACCTGCTGGATTTTTACCGGTTCTCGTCCGATGCTTACGTTGGCTACCAGCAGGAGCAACTAGACATTTTGCGCCAGCTTGCGCCGGGGCGCTTCGCCACCCACAACTTCATGGGGTTGTACCGCGATCTGGACCAGTTTGACCTGGCGCAAGGGCTGGATTTTGCCACCTGGGACAACTACCCCACCGGCAACCCGGACCGTTGGCGACAGCAGTTGTATCCGCCGGACGCCGATTGGAGCCGCAACGACCCGGTTTACGCCTACGACGTGGGCGATCCGCTGATCAGCGGTCTGGCCCACGCCCTGACATATGGGCTGAAAGATGCGCCATTTTGGATTATGGAGCAGCAGATGGGCCACATCAATTGGGGCATTGTGAATCCCTGGGTACGGCCGGGCACGCCGCGCTTGTGGGTCTGGCAGGCCATTTGCGCCGGGGCGGAGGCCATCGTCCATTTCCGCTGGCGGGCGACGCTGCTGGCGCAAGAACAGTACCATTCTGGCCTGCTGCGTCACGATGGCAGCGCCGACGTGGGCTACTTCGAGCAGTTGCAGCTGGCGCAAGACAAACCGCTGCTAGACGAAATCGCCGCCGCGCCGCTGACGGCCGAAGTCGCCATTTTGTTCGACTTTGCCGATTTGTGGGCGCTGCAAATGCTGCCCCACCGGCGCGATTTTGATTATTTGCGCCACATCTTCGTCTTTTACCACGCCTTGCAGCGGTTGGGTGTGCCGGTGAAGATTGTCTCGCGGCAGGCGGATTTGTCGGCCTTCAAATTGGTCATCGCGCCGTCGCTGCACCTGGCGGATGAAGAGACGGCCGTTCCCCTGCACAGCTACGTCGCCAACGGCGGAACCCTGCTGCTGGGCGTGCGCTCCGGCTTCAAGCTGCCCGACAACCGCGTCACCGACCAGCCTTTGCCCGGCGCGTTACGGCCGTTAACCGGAGCGCGGGTGACGACCTGGCGTTCGCTGCCGCCAGACATTGGCGCAGCGTTCCAAAGCGACATCCCCAACCTGACCGGCCCGGCCACTTACTGGGTAGAGACATTGGCGGCCGAAACGGCCGTGTCCCTGGCGGCCGAAACGGCCGTGTCCCTGGCAACATACGCCGACGGCTCCGGCGCGGCGCTGACGGAGCATGGGGTGGGCAACGGCCGTGTCCTTTACCTCGGCTTCTACCCCACTCCGGCGCAGGCGACGGCCTTGCTCACTCATCTGATCGGGCAGTTAGCCATCACCCGCCTGGCCGATTTGCCGCCCGGTCTGCTGGCGGCGCGGCGCGGGCCATACACTATCCTGCTGAACTTCACCGAACAGCCCATTCCCTACAGCGTCAACAATCAGCCGCTGGTCATAGGCGGGCGCGATGTGGTTGTGGTCAGACATTGACATTTTGCCGTCAAGGTCGGAAAATGACCGTTCAAAACCAGAATTTGCGCGAGGAGTTGATCGTGTCATTACTTAAAGAACGTGTTATCACAGAATTTACCGCTCGATTTGGCGCACGGCCGTCACACGTCGTGCGTGCGCCAGGCCGCGTCAACCTCATCGGCGAACACACCGATTACAACGATGGCTTTGTGCTGCCGATGGCGATTGATCGGGCCATCTGGATTGCGCTGCGGCCGCGCAGCGACCGGCGCGTGGTGCTGCACTCGCTAGATTTGGACCCGACGGCCGTTTTTGCCCTGGACGATTTACAGCATACCAATGGCGGCTGGACCGAGTACGTGAAGGGCATGGCCTGGGCTTTGCAAGGGGCCAATTTGCTCCTGCAAGGCTGGGAAGGCGTGGCGGCGGGGGATATTCCGGTGGGAGCCGGGCTGTCGTCGTCGGCGGCGCTGGAATTGGCAGTAGCACGGGCCTTTGCCACGGTGTCCGGCTTTGCCTGGGACCCGGCGCAGATGGCCCGGCTGGCCCAACTGGCGGAAAACAAATGGGTGGGCGTGAACTGCGGCATCATGGACCAGATGATTTCGGCTGCCGGTAAAGCGGGCCACGCCCTGCTGATTGACTGCCGCACGCTGGAAACGTCACTGGCGCCGCTGCCGCCGGGAACGGCCGTCGTCATCATGGATACGGCTACCCGACGCGGACTAGTGGATTCCGCCTACAACGAACGCCGCGCCCAATGCGAAACGGCCGCGCGCTTCTTCCAGGTTCCGGCGCTGCGCGACGTGGACCTGGAGACTTTCAACGCCCGCGCCGCCGAACTGGACGAATTGACGCGGCAGCGGGCGAGGCACGTCATCAGCGAAAACCAGCGCACCATTGACGCCATGGCCGCCATGCTGCAACAAGACGCTTTTGCCCTGGGGCAGCTCATTAACGCCAGCCACGCCAGCCTGCGCGACGATTTTGCCGTTTCCAGCACGGAACTGAACCAGATTGTGACGTGCGCCCAGCGCCGCGAAACGGTTTGTTTTGGCGCACGCATGACGGGGGCCGGATTTGGCGGCTGCGCCGTGGCGCTGGTGCGCGATGTCAGCGCCAGGGCATTCGCCGACGCGGTGGCCGCCTGTTATCAGGCAGCCAGCGGCTTGCAGCCCAACATTTACATTTGCCAGCCGGCCGATGGGGCCAGCGAAGTGCCGCTGTCTTAAAGAGTGGTCCAATCTGGGAGATTGGACCACTCTGTCCACCTATCCTGACCCTTTAAGCCCGGTTGTAACCATGACAACTGTACACTCTGACCATCTTTAAGCTGCCGAGTTTGATACCAGCAGCAATTTCACCACATCGAGGTATTCAGGCATGAAAGTTCTAGTTACCGGTGGAGCCGGTTATATTGGTAGTGTCACAGTAGAGCAATTGATTGCAGCGGGCGAGGAAGTTGTTGTTTTCGACAATTTGTTCCAGGGGCATCGGGAAGCGGTCCATCCAAAGGCCATCTTTGTGCAGGGAGATTTGGGCGATAAGGCGGCGATTGACGCGGTGATGGAGGCGCACCGGCCGGACGGCATTATGCACTTCGCCTCGTATACGCTGGTGGGCGAGTCTATGGAACGGCCGTTTCTCTATCTGCGTGACAACGTGGTCAACGGCCTCAACCTGATCCAAAGCGCGGTGGAACATGGCGTGCGCCGCTTCATCCTTTCGTCTACGGCCAACTTGTTTGACGACCCCGCCAGTATGCCCATCGCCGAAGATGAGCGCATTGTACCCGGCAGCCCCTACGGCGAATCGAAGCATATTCTGGAGCGTTACCTGCATTGGATGGACCGCATTTACGACTTTCGGTACGCCTGCCTGCGGTACTTTAACGCCTGCGGGGCCAGCGCCGAGCGCGGCGAAGACCACACCCCGGAAACGCACCTGATCCCGCTGGTGCTGCAAGTGGCTTTGGGCCAGCGGGATAAAATCACCATTTTTGGCGATGATTACGAGACGCCGGACGGCACGTGTGTGCGTGATTACATTCACGTGGTAGACCTGGCGCAGGCGCATATTCTGGCGCTGGGTGATCTGGATAAGGGAAGCCGCAAGTATAATTTGGGCAACGGCCGTGGCTACTCCATCAAACAAGTCATCGAAACGGCCCGCGACGTGACGGGGCATGACATCCCGGCGGTGATTGGCCCGCGCCGCCCCGGCGACCCGGACATTCTCATCGCCAGTAGCGAGTCTATCAACCACGACCTGAACTGGCGGCCGCAGTATCCGCAGCTCAAGGACATTATCCAGACGGCCTGGGATTGGCACGTGGCGCACCCGCAAGGGTATCCGAAATAGCGCGGCGCACGCTACAACTTTGACCCAAAAGAGCAGGGAAACCAGGCGGTTTCTCTGCTCTTTTACGTTACTCTTCGATTTCCGGCAGTTGGTAACATTTTTCGGGGTAAAGCACCTCGCCATCCGTCTCCAGGTGGGGATTGTAAAGCAGCGCTTCGCCGCGAAACTGTTCCCAAGAGATGGGCAGCCGGTTATAGACCTGGGTCAGGTAATACTGGCACAGGCTGCCGGAAAGGCCGGTGCGCTGCCATTCCCAGGAGACGGTGTGACGGCCGTATGTCGCCTGCTCTGTCAACAAATTCCGGCAATCCGTGTTGGAGGGGATGGGCGTCAGGGTTGGGGTAGGCGTGGGGAAACTGGTGGCCGGATGGGGTTGTACTCCCCCAACACCCAAGACAGCGACCACGGGAACAGGGGTCGGGGTGGTAGTAGGTGTGCTGGTGACCGTGGCGTTGGGGTCTGCCGTGGGCGTGACCACTGCGCCGGTAATTCCTTGCACGGCCATGATCCGCCGACTTTGTGTATTGGGGTCGCTAACCACCTGAAGGCCAACTGGCAAACGCTCCGATTCTACCAGGTTATGGTTCTGCCGATTGAGGAAGGAAATGGTAGCGATGAAGGTATAAACCCCGTCTAGTTGACGGCCGTCAACATCCACGTTAATGGGAAAGGCGATCACACGAGACTCTTGGTGGCGCATCGGCGGCAGCCGGAAGGAAGCCGTTTTGCGGTCAGCGGAGACAATAACCGGGTTCATGACACTGCTGCTAAAATCAATGCCATCAACGGCGTTGATTTCCAACGTCGGTTCATAAGCCAGCACCTCGTTAAAATCAACGTCTCGGCTGGTTACTTTAGCCACCAACCAGCCACTTTGTCCCGCGTTTTCGTCCGGCAGTATGATGCGGTAGTCTATGCCCATTGCCCCCGGCACGTAGCCATTGCCATAACGCTGTTGGAACGCGGCGTCACTGCCCACCAGGCGAAACTCCCCGGTTTCCAGCATAATCACGTAAACCGGCAATTCCTGTTCGGCGTAAACCTCGCTACGCAGCGCTTCGGGCACTTCCGGCAAGCTGGGGTGGAAGGTGGTTATATCAACCAGGTACTCTCCCGGCAGCCGGGCATCGTGTACTTGATAGGGAAAGTGGATCAGGCGTGAGCCTTGCGCCCGCAGCCGAACGTTTTGGATACGGCCGTCAAACTGGCCGACGGTGGCAACTTCGTTATTGTTTACAAACCGCACGCCAAAATCGGCGTGGGTTTGAACATCCAGCAGCACGTCATCGTCTAGCGCCCGAACTTCAACAACAAGTTCACATTCGGCCGCCACTTCCGTCACACAATTGGTCTGAACAACCATACGTTCCAATGGGGCATTTGCCGGCGCCGCGCCTTGTGGCTGGCAACCGGCCACAAGCAACAGCAGCAGCATCAAACCGCCACAGGCAATACGAAATGATTTCTTCTTGGGGACCACGGCACTACCTCCTGCAACTACGCTCCTGGCACGTTAATGGCCTGCTAAACGCCTAGCCGAACCGCCCTTACACCCTATTATAGGCAGAATTCTTACAAAATTTGTAGCAGTTTTCAGGCGAAACGGCCGTTTTGCGATAGAATGGAACTGACAACCTGTTCAAACCAAACGGAGCTAGTATGAATATCACAAAATACCCCTTTGAAACGCAAGTTCGCGTCTCTTTTCGTGATCTGGACGCTTTAGGCCACGTCAACAATGCCGTTTTTTTTACTTACCTGGAAGCAGCGCGCATCCTGTACATCACCAAATTCTTAGAACAAGGCCTGCCGGTCCGTTTCGATTTCCTAGACATCCCCATCAT
>CALFEW010001113.1 GCA_937958365.1 uncultured Chloroflexota bacterium
CCACCACCAGCAGCGTCAGGCTCTTGCGCTGCCAGAAGGCGGGCATCTCTTGCTGCCAACGGGCGGCCAGCCGCCGCCCCAGCCACAAGAACAGCCCCAGCCCCAAAACGTAAACGATGACGGCCGGCCAGCGGGGATTGAACAAGATCGGGTCGCGGGCGACGGCCGGATAGGCGGCGAACTTCTCCATCAGCCCCACCTCCACCAGCAGGTAGAGCAGCAGCCCGGAGGCCACCCAGGGCAGCCAGAGGCCGAGGAAGTGCGGCAGGGCCGTTAACCAACCGTGGGCGATTTGGGAGAACGGCCGTTTCCGCCCCACCCACCAACTTCCCACCAGGAACAGCGCCACAAAACCGACCAGCATCAGCCACAAAACCGGGCCGCGCAGCACGCTGTTCCCGCCAGGGAAATAAAGATACGGGCCGGACTCCTGGGGAAACTGCTCCATCGCCAGCAGTTGGCGGGTCAGCGCCTCGGCGATGCGGCCGGATTGGTGCAGCGTCGCCGGAGATTGGTACTCCAGCGTGTCCAGTTCCGAATGGTAGGTGTCCCAACAATCCTGGGCGTGTTCGGCCGGGCAAATCTCGCCGAAGCCGATGGCCGGGATGCCCGCCGCCACCAGCGGCCCCTGGTCCCACAGCGAAATCGGCACCGCCTGGCTGAGAAGCTGCTCATAGGTCGGCACAATCGCCGGAACCCAGATGTCTCCGGCGGCCCGCGCCGCCTCCTGCGCCGTCAGTTGCAGCCAGAGCGGCCCCACGCCGCGCAGTTGGCCCTGAATGCCCAGCCGCACCCCGGTATAAAACACCTTGCCCAGATTGTCCAGCGAATAGGCGGCGATGATGCGCCCCTTGTCCGGGTGGGCGGCGGCATAATGGCGCGTCCCCAACATGCCATACTCCTCGCCATCGCTGGCCAGGAAGGTCAGCGTATACGGCAGCGCGTCCTCGGCGGCGAACAATTTAGCCAGTTCCAGCAAGATGGCGATGCCGGAGCCGTCATTGTCTGCCCCCTGCGTGGTCCCGGCGAACTGGTCCAGGTGGGCCACAATCACAATTTCCTGCTCTGACGCGCCGGGTAGGGAGCAGACCACGTTGTTTAGCGGCAGCGGTTGGCTGTAGTTGATGACTTCCCACTCTTGCATGGCGCAGGTCAGGCCCATCTCGGTGAACTGGGCTTGCAGCCATTCCGCCGCCAGCCGGTTGTTGGGCTGGCCGCTGTTACGATTGGGGAACTGGGTGACAAAGTCAGTTTCAGTGGCAAAGATTTGTTCGCCATCCAGTTTAAGCGTGGACGGATCGTAGGTGATGTCCGGCTGAGGCTGTGTGGCGCAGCCGAGCAGCCCCAAGAGTGTCAGAATGATTAACGGGATGAATTTATGTGGTTTCATGGCAGCCTCCATTATTGGGATAAAGACCCGAAGGATTTTCTGAAACCCTTCGAGTCTGCCGGGGACTCAATTGTCTGCCGCATTTGCACCGTAATGACCAGAGCCAGGGCTAAGGACAACAAATAGACAGCCCCGAAAATGGTCATGAAGCCGCTAGTCAGCGTGTAGACCAGGACCAGGAAAATGAGGCAGAGGATGGCTTGCACGGCCGTCCACACCTTCAGCCATTTCACCCGGCCCAAATCTGTGCCTTGCCGCTGCGCCAGCGCCGCCAGCCCGCCAAAATAGAGGGCGAGAAACAACATCTCCAGCGGACTCATGAGCCTGGCGAACCATTCGGGCGGCGTGATGCCCTCCCAAAAATTGATCCACATGGGCAGCGGCCACAAAATCTGCACGCCGTCGAACCAGATGAGCAGGTCGAGCAGGATGTGCCTGATCATGCCGATGCCCAGCCCCAGACCCAGGTTGCCCAGGCGCGGCCGTTTGGCAAGGATAGCGATGAGTTGAAAAACTGTGATAACGGCCGTAACCGTGAAAAAACTGTGGGTGAAGGTGCGGTGCAAGCCCGCGGTAGGGCTGCCGGTAACCGTGGCCACGGCCACAACCAGGTTATCGGCGTCGGGCAGTAAACTGCCCAAGACGATGCCTAAAACCAGCCATTCAGTCGTGGGCGTCCACTTACGAGCGACCACGCCGACGATGCCGTGAATTCCTGCTTGTGCCATGATTAGCCCCCTTTCGCATGTAGAGAGGAATTAGGAAAACGGCCGTTCTCTATGGGAGAACGGCCGTCCCCCCAGAGGACAGAAACAACACTGATCATTTATACGCCATCGACAGCAAAGAGCCGGTCAGACGTAATATGATTTCGCGCCCAATCCTCCAATCGCGTTAATGTCAGGGGATACCGCCGCAACATGGCGCTCATATCGTAAGTTTGATCCGCGGTATCAAAGAGAATGCTCGCCATCATAATCTGACTGAGGCCGGCATGAAACGGCCGTAATAACGGCGACATCATACGCAGCATAGCCAACGGAACGTGTGAGACTTTTGCCGGGCTGTCGGCAATGGCTTCATACAGACGAACCACCTGCATATTGGTCAGATTCTCAGGCCCACCAATTTCGATCATAGTCCCGGATGCCTCGGGCCTGAGCAAAGCCAGTACAGCGAAGTGAGCCACATCTACAGCGGCGACAAAATTGCGTGGATTTTCACCTTTGCCAAACAGCGTCACTTTGCCGCTTTCCAGGATGGGTTTCCCCACCAGTTCATAGGCGTGATATTCCATGAAAGCGGAGGGGCGTAAAATGGTGAATGGCAAGCCGCTTCTGCGCAAATATTGTTCCACCTCGTACTTGATCTGGAAAAAAGGCACCGCGTGGTTCGCCGCTGCACCCAGAGCCGACACGTAAACAAACTGCCGTACACCGGCCGATTTGGCAGCATCAATGAGCCATTTGTGCCCTTGCCCATCAACGTATTTTGACGCTTCTGATCCCTTGCCCATGATTGAATGGGCGGACGCCAATACCATAGTGACGCCCTGACAGGCGCGAACTAAAGATTTTTGGTCGCGTAAATCGCCCTGAACCACGTCAACGCCGGCCGCTTGCAGGTCTCGCGCCCTGGCAGGAGTGCGCGTCATCACACGCACCGCCTGTTTTTGCGCCAGCAGCTTTTCGATGGCGAGGCGACCTAATGTCCCGGTTCCACCAACAATCAGTATCATCATTTACCTCCTGGAAAAGATTCGCCCTCTTGTTGAATATTCCTGGTTAAATTCATACCATTTTCAATATGCGCCACTGTGGAAACTGTGGGCGGTTTTGTGCGCGAACAGGCATATCTAGCGTACAAAACGGCCGTTTTTCAGGCACAATGCTCCTATGTCAACCATTTCCAAAGCACAACACATCTTTCCAAGACCAGATATACCCAAAATCAACACCGGTAAACCCGCACCCACCACCCCTCCCGTCGCCCAGGAGGGGTCAAAGTCTCAATCCGCGTTACTTCGCAACTGCCTCAGTGGTCTGCCACATCTGTTCATGAAAAAGAGCGTGTCGTTTCAGGCAGACAGATTGGTAAAGTTGCAAGTGGCGCTGAATCACGGCGTCGTGGCCAAATTGTTGGCTGATTTCTCGCCCTGCCTGGCCCATTTTCCTGGCCTGAGTTGGGTTTTGCAGCAGCCACGTGACCTTATTCGCCAGGGATTCCACATCCTTTGGCGCGACCAGGAAGCCGTTGCACCGGTCACGCACCAGATCGGGAATGGCGGCGGCCCGCACCGCCACCACCGGCAGCGCGGAGGCCATCGCTTCCAGAATCACAATGCCGAAAGTCTCGATGTCTGAAGCGATCACAAAGACGTTGGCTAACCGATAGAGGCCGGGCAAATCTTCGTCGGGCGAGACGAAGCCGGTGAAATGGCTGCGCGAGGCGATGCCCAATGCTTCGCACTGACGGGTCAGAGCTGGGCGACGGCAGCCATCGCCGACGATGAGTAGTTCGGCGTCCAGGCGTTCCATCACCCGCGCCGCGGCCTGAACCACATAGGCGACGTTTTTGTCGGCGTCCAAACGGCCGACGTGGAGGATGACCGGCTTATCGGGCGACAAGCCATATTGGTGGCGCAGCCGGTCGGCTTCATGGGCTGTGCGCGGCGCGGCCTGGAAATGTTGCAGATGAGCGCCATTGGGGATGATGTGGGCTATGCGCCCGGTGCGTTGACGGATTATGTCGGCTACCGGCCTGGCCGGCGCGATGACGGCCGTGCATTGGCTCAGGAACCAACGGCCGTACTCCCACAACATTTTCTCGAAATTTAAAGGATTGCCCCAAAACGTTGCCGTGTACTTGGTAACAAACCAGGGTAGTTGGTGCAGCGTCAACAGGGTGGGGATGTTGAGCCGCTGCCCAACTTTGACGCCGCAAATGCCCAGCGTCAGCGGTTCGTGCAGGTGGATGATGTCGGGGTTGAAGGCGGCGGCTATCTGGTGGATACGGCCGTAAGGCCACAACAGGAAGCGTTGACCAACGCGCGCCGGATTGTGATGAGAGGGTAGGCGCTCGATGCGTAAACGGCCGTTTTGTGTGCTGTACCCTTCGCGCCGGTCGCTGGCGGCGATGACTAAGACCTCATGCCCTTCTTGGGCCAGACCTTCGGCCAGCCGGGCGGCGGCCAGCGCCGCGCCACTGATCATGGGTGGATACGATTGGCAAATTTGCAAAATCTTCATTTCGGCCTCCTTTTGGGGGTAGGCAGGTT
>CALFEW010001114.1 GCA_937958365.1 uncultured Chloroflexota bacterium
GAGGGGCGCAGCGGCGCGGGCAAAGGGGGCGTCATCAAACGCATCACCGAAATGACCAATCCGCGCATTGTGCGCGTGGTCGCCCTGCCCAAACCCAGCGACCGCGAACGCACCCAATGGTGGTTCCAACGCTACGTGGCCCACCTGCCAGCAGGCGGCGAAATCGTGCTGCTGGATCGCAGTTGGTACAATCGCGCCCTGGTAGAACCGGTCATGGGCTTCTGCACCGAAGACCAATACCGCGAATTTTTGCGTTCCTGCCCTCAGTTCGAGCGTATGATTGTACGTTCCGGCATTATTCTTCTGAAGTATTGGTTCTCTGTCAGCGACGAAGAGCAAGAAAAACGATTCCAGGCGCGGGCGCAAACGCCCTACAAACGCTGGAAACTCAGCCCAATGGACCTGGAAGATCGGCGGCGTTGGGTGGAATATTCCAAAGCCAAAGACCGCATGTTCGATTACACCGACATCAAACAAGCGCCCTGGTACGTCGTCAACGCCGACGACAAAAAGAAAGCGCGTCTGAACTGCATCACCCATATCCTGAGCGCCATCCCCTACGAAGATATTATCTTGCCGCCCATCGAATTACCCCCGCGTGAAATAGACACTGGTTACATCCGTCCGCCCATCAACGAGCAGACGTTTGTCCCAGAAATTTATTAACGGCCGTTCTCCGCAAACCTCATGCAGTTGCCAAACACAATCGCCTGAGGTCTGCTGAACACGAGTCCCCACACATTCATAAACCATAGATCATATCAGGAGGCATCATGGCATTACACCCCCTGGCCGGGAAACCCGCGCCGCGCACATTGTTGGAAAATATTCCGCGCCTGATTTCCGCTTATTACACCCACAAACCCGACCCCACCGACTTGACGCAGCAAGTGGCGTTTGGCACATCGGGACATCGCGGCAGTTCGTTGGACAATAAATTCAACGAGAACCACATTCTGGCGATTTGCCAGGCGTTGGTGGAATATCGGCGGGCGCAAGGGATTGACGGCCCGTTGTATATGGGCATGGATTCGCACGCTTTGTCGGAACCGGCGCTGGCTACGGCCGTTGAAGTATTTGCCGCCAACGACGTAGACATCATGATCCAGGCTGGTCTGGGTTACACGCCCACCCCCGTCATCAGCCACGCCATTCTCACCCACAATTACCTGGGCAAAGGGGGTACCGCCGACGGCATCGTCATCACCCCGTCGCACAACCCGCCCAACGACGGCGGCTTCAAATACAACCCACCCTCCGGCGGTCCGGCCGATACCGGCACTACCAAAATCATTCAGAACCGGGCCAACGAGATCATGCGCGATGGGCTAAAAGCGGTGAAGCGCCTGGATTATCAAAAAGCGCTGCAAGCCGCCACCACCCACACCTACGACTACGTCACACCCTACGTGGCCGACCTGGGCAATATCATCAACATGCCGGCCATCGCCGACGCCGGGCTGAAGATCGGCGTGGACCCGTTAGGTGGGGCCTCCATCGCCTTCTGGGAACCGATGGCCGCCATGTATGGATTGGACCTGACTGTAGTGAACACGGCCGTAGACCCCACCTTCGCCTTCATGACTGTAGACAAAGACGGCAAAATCCGCATGGACTGCTCCTCGCCTTATGCGATGGCCGGTTTAATCAATCTCAAAGACCAGTTCGACGTGGCCTTTGGCAACGACCCGGACAGCGACCGGCACGGCATCGTCACGCCCAGCGCCGGGCTGCTAAACCCCAACCATTACCTGGCTGTGGCGATCTATTACCTGTTCCAAAACCGGCCCGGCTGGCGGCCCGATGCGGCCGTGGGCAAGACACTGGTGTCTAGCTCGATGATTGATCGGGTGGCGGCGCAGTTGGGGCGGCGGTTAGCGGAAGTGCCGGTGGGCTTTAAATATTTTGTAGATGGGTTGGTGGACGGCTCGTATGGTTTTGGCGGCGAGGAAAGCGCCGGGGCGTCGTTCTTGCGCCAGGATGGCACAGTGTGGACGACAGACAAGGACGGCATCATTATGGATTTGTTGGCCGCGGAGATCACGGCCGTTACCGGCCAGGA
>CALFEW010001115.1 GCA_937958365.1 uncultured Chloroflexota bacterium
ACCTGCCGATGTTTTTGCCCATCTTCTCCAATATATTCCAACTCAAAGCGCTCCGGCAGCAAGAAGTCCACCTGCACTGTGCCTAGCTGCCATTCGCGCTTCAGCACGTCGCGGAAGATAAAATCGAGCTTGGGGCCGTAAAACGCCGCTTCACCCTCTTCTATCGTGTAATTCATGCCTACCTTGTCGGCGGCTTGTTTGATGGCGGCGATGCCCCGCGCCCACATCTCCGGCGCACCGGCGTATTTGTCACTGTTGGGATCATTTGTGCCCAATCGCGCCCGGAAATCATCAAAGCCCATCGTCTGAAACACGAATTGGATCAACTCCACCACGCCGATGAACTCTTCCTCAAGCTGGTCGGGCGTCACGAAGAGGTGGGAATCGTCTACCGTAAAGCCGCGCACGCGCGTCAGGCCATTCAGTTCGCCGCTTTGTTCGTAGCGGTAGACTGTGCCAAATTCGGCCAGGCGCAAGGGCAAATCGCGGTAACTGCGCGGCTCGCATTTGTAGATTTCGATGTGGTGCGGGCAGTTCATCGGCTTGAGCATGAATTTTTCTTCGTCTACGTCTATGGGTGTGTATTGGCTGTCTTTGTAGTAGGGATAGTGCCCGCTGGTGATGTACAGGTCCAGCTTGCCGATGTGCGGCGTGATCACCGGCAGGTAGCCGCGTTCCACCTGAGCGCGGCGCAGGAAATTTTCCAGCGCTTCGCGCAGGATGGCGCCTTTGGGCAGCCACAGCGGCAGCCCAGAACCCACCAACTGCGAAATGTGGAACAGACCCAACTGCTTGCCCAGGCGGCGATGATCGCGGGCTTTGGCCTCTTCCAGCAGGGCCAGGTATTCATCCAGTTCGGCTTTGCTGGGCCAGGCCGTGCCGTAGATGCGCTGCAACTGCGGCCGGTTTTCGTCGCCGCGCCAGTAAGCGCCGCTGGCGCGCAGCAGTTTGACGGCGTTGGCCTTCACCTGGCTGGTATATTTAACGTGCGGGCCACGGCACAAATCCACAAAGTCGCGTTGGCGGTAGATGCTCACTTCGCTGGCCGGTTCGCTGACGGGATTGCCCATTTCGTCCACTTTGCCGGCCGCCAACTCGTCAATGAGCTCCAGCTTGTAGGGCTGTCCGGCGAAGAAGGCTTTGGCTTCGGCGATGCTCATGCTGGAATGCTCGAAGGGGGCGTTCTTTTTGAGCAGTTGTCTCATGCTTTCTTCGATTTTTTCCAGGTCTTCGGGCGAGAAGGTCTTGGGTTTGCCGTTTTCGTCTTTGCCCAGGTCGAAATCGTAGTAGAAGCCATCTTCGATGGGCGGGCCGATAGCCAGCAGGGCATCGGGGTAGTGTTCGCGCACCGCTTCGGCCATGACGTGGGCGGCCGAATGCCGGATGCGGTAGAGTTCGGATTGTTCATAGGGTTGTTGTTGTTCAGACATGATTCCTCCAGGTTTTGGATTTCGGATGTGGGATTTCGGATTTCGGAGTGGGTTTCATGCCGAAATCTGAAGTCGCACATCAACAATAAAAAAAGCGCCACAGCCCGTATTGGGGCGATGGCGCTCGCGGTTCCACCCAAATTTCGTATTCCGTGTTCGGTATTCCGTGTTCCGCGAAGGGAGGCGGATTACAGATAACGGGTTACGCTCATTACGGCCGTTAACGGAGCCAACCGTATCCTCCTACTAAGATAGAATCGAGGCAGACTCAAAAGTCTGCCTCTAAAGAGCAAACATATAGTCTGCTCTAACCTTTTCAGAGAATCACTCACGGGAGGTTTTCGTCGCCTGTTGGATGATGAGGGCTTGCAGCCTATGGCCCTTCAATCTCTGTCAGCAATCAGACGGTTACTCGTCCCGATCATCGTTTTCGCATGTAAATGATGTATGATGATTATAAAACAGCCCTCCAAGATGTCAAGGTAACATACGATTCCAATCACCAAGCCTGCAACTTTCCCTATATCGGTGCGTAGTGGTGGGTGAATTGTCAGGAGATTGAACGTTGAACGAAGAACAAGTTTGGCTGGAACAGGCCAGGCAAGGCGATAAAGCGGCGTTCGGCAAGCTGGTAGAAGCTTACCAGACGCCGGTCTATAACTTGGCGTACCGCATGTTGAACAATGCGGGAGAAGCGGAAGAAGCAGCCCAGGAGGCGTTTATTCGCGCCTATACGCGGTTGGACAGCTACGACCCGGCGCATAAATTCAGCACCTGGATGCTTTCGATTACTTCTAACTACTGCATTGATCTGATCCGTAAACGACGGGCGCTGCTGCTCTCACTTGACGAGCCTCTGCCGCCCCACCCGGCCTTGATGTCCGATAATTCTAAAGGACCGGAGGCGCAGGCGGTGATGAATGAGCAGCAAGCGATGGTGCAGGCGCTGTTGCAGGAACTGCCGGAAGATTATCGTGAGACTGTCGTTTTGCGGTATTGGTATGACCTGTCTTATGACGAAATCGCCGAGATGATGGACACGACTGTCAGCGCGATTAAGTCTCGGTTATTCCGGGCGCGCCGTTTGCTGGCGGAAGTGGGACAGAACAATGGCCTGGGTCCGATGGTTGAATCGGCGGCGTTAACGGCCGTCTCATGACAATAAAGAGAAAAGGGAGAAGGTTATGGAACATGAAGAGACTTATCTCTTAATGATGGACGCGCTCGATGGTGAGCTTGTAGAAAGCGACCACGTCGAACTGGAGGCTCACCTGCGCGCGTGTCCTTCTTGCAAGCAAGAATGGCAGGCGCTGCTGGCGGTGCATACGCTGTTACAGCAAACGCCCGCTCTCAGCCCGGCGGTAGACTTTGCCCAACGAACGCTTGCCCGGCTGCCGAACCGGCGCGTGCGACTCTGGGCGTTGACCAGCATTTACGCTTTGCTGTTATTGGGTGGTATTTTGCCCATTGCGTTGGGCGTCTGGTTAGCTTTTATATTACGGCCTGTTCTTAGCGAACCGACTATTCTGAGTAGTATTAGTCAATCCATCGGACAAGCATTGCAGGTTATGGGCACAATCGCCACGGCGCTGCTGGCCGGTTTGGGCGAAATGATTGTGCAACAACCGGCCATTGTGGGCTGGCTGCTGGTCTTGTTGGGCATCATCTCCGTGTGGGGTGGCGTGTCCCGACAGTTGATTTTCCAGCCTAACCCACGGCAAATTTCATAATTGGGAGACATCCGATGAACAAACGAATGTTATTGGTAGTGGTATTGGTTTTATTGTTAACGGCCGTTCCCGCCAGTGTGGCTCTGGCTGCGCCGCCTTTAGATGGCGACCAGACTGTGGAAACCGGCGAAAGCGTTAACAACGATGTGATTTTGCTCGAAGGCGACCTGGAAATCCAGACTGAGGGCACGGTGAACGGTGACGTGGTGCTGTTTAAGGGCAACGCGAACATTTCCGGCACGATTAATGGCGACCTGGTTTTGTTTAATGGCGACCTGGATGCGGCGGAAACGGCCGTTATCAACGGCGAGTGTGTCGTCCTCAATGGCGACATCAACGACAACACTGCCGGCCTCGGCTGCACCAACGTCGGCGGCCTGCCAGATTTCCTGCCGCTGGCGGGTCTGGCCGGTTTAGCCAACCAGGTCAATCCCCAATTTGAAGATGGCCCGCACCGGCCGGATCGTGTACCCGCGCCAGATTCAGGCATTGGCAGCTTTATCGGCGTCATTGCCCGCAGTCTGTTGTTTGGCATCCTGGCCTTTGCCGTCGTCTCTCTGGCGCCCAACCATCTGAGCCAGGTGGAATCGGCCCTGAAGCGCAAGCCGGTAGCCAGTGGGACAGTCGGTTTTCTGACGGCCGTTGCCGTGCCCACGCTGGCCGTCTTGCTCAGCGTCATCTCCGCCGTGCTGCTGCTGATTTGCATTGGCATCGTCGGCTTTGCTGTGGTTTTTGCCATGTTGGCCGGGTTGGGCGTGGCGACTTTGTTTGGCTGGATCGCCGTAGGCGATCTGCTAGGCCAATGGCTGGCGCAGCGCACCAACCGGCAAAAGATGAGTCCGGCGCTGGTAGCCGCCCTGGGCACGTTTACATTGACGTTTGGACTGGGTCTGTTTGGCCTGATTCCCTTCATGATCGGCGAAGTGCTGGTAAGCATGATCATCACGTTCGTGGGCTTGGGCGCTGTGGCGCTGACCAAGTTTGGCACGCAGCCATACCCGCTGGTACGCATTGTCGGTGAGAACCA
>CALFEW010001116.1 GCA_937958365.1 uncultured Chloroflexota bacterium
TCGATGATTTTGTAACGTCCAACTTCTTTAAACATGGCGTTGCTTCCCGCATCATTCATTCATATCGGGCAAACCGATCTGCGCCTGGTTGCCCAGGAAAGTGCCGGTCAGCAGGGTTTTGGCCGTCGGCGGAGGCGGCACGGGCAGCAACTTTTCTGGCTCGAACCAGAAAACGCAGGCTTGACCATCCGGCCGTCCTAAAGAGACGACGTCTTGTTTGTTGTGGAGTTGGATGGGAATGGAGGGAGACAGGAGACGGCCGTTAACAAACGTGCCATTTTTGCTGCCGGTATCATACAAGTAGACGTTGTTCCCGTCCGTTTCCAGCCGGGCGTGCAGGCTGCTGACAATCGTTTGCTGTGGATTGACGCGGTGGCCCTGGCTGGCGGCCAGATTGGAACGGCCGATGATAAATTCCTCGTAGCTCCGCAAGGGATAACGCACGACGTTCCGCTCGTCGTCTTGCACGTACAGATAGCCCAGCAGATGATGCAGCCCCAGTTGGTTATCTACCCAGGGGCGGGCATGGAACAATTCTCGCGCGATGTTCAGGCGTTCATCGGCGGATAATATCAGGCGGTTTGACTCGATCACGTAGGTCAACGCCGCCAGTTGGTTGACGCCGGTGACGTGGCACCACAACTGCGCCTTTTTTAGCGGTGGTATCTGGGAATCTGGATGCAGGTAGGGATGGAAAAGAATGCACGCGCTAAGGTGCGACCAGGCGTCGCCTGGCTCGAAGGCATAGCGCAAATGATTCAACCGATGCGGCTTTAGCACTTGCACGGCCGTTTGGCGAAGATAATTCATCCAGACGTTGCGGGCATGGCTTACCTGTTGAAAAGGGTTGATGCTTTTCCCGGCAAACAACTGCTCTGGGCCTTCGTTGCTGTGGGAGTACCAGGGCGCGTCCAGGTCTGCGCCGGTGACGGGATTGAAGCAATTCTTAAATTCCAGCAGGGTGACAAAACGGGGGCCTAGTAGAACGCCATCCAGTTGAGTTAGCCCGGCAAAAGCCGGGTCGCGGTCTGGATCGATGTTGACGATGAAGACGTACAGGTCTGGCGAACTGTGGTATTTTTCGTGTAAGACTCGCGCCGCAGCCAGTGTGGCCTGCCGTTCTTTCACGTCATTGACTAGTTCGGTATGGATATAAAACTCAACTGTCACGATTTCCCTCCCTGGTGGCGCACAGGGCCACCCAATACTTCAACACGGAATGACTGTAACAGGTTTTTATTATAGCGTATTCCGTCGTAGTTTTTGCGCCTTAAATCACAAAGTCTTGTTGAAAATGAAAAAGCTCTTTGGCAATGAATGGGGTGAACGATGCGATTACCTGGGTGTTTCTTTAATATGCGTGGACGGCCGTTCCCCCCCATGTTATAATGGCTTTGCATTTGCTCATTGGCTCTTTAACAGACACGCACTTGATCTCCTGTTCCGGGGATGACAGGCTTCGACGGGGAAGGCTGGTCCTGGACTGCAAGCCGAGCACGCTTTACACCTCGTAAAACTGGAAGCAAACAATTAAGTGCCAATAACAATGCACGCTCCTACAACGCTCTTCCTTTGGCTGCCTAAACTCAGCCGCCGGAAGGCGTTAGATGAGTCCTGAGATGGACTCCCGTCTGCCTCGACCGTTCGTTGGCCGCGAGAGAGCAGGCGACACTTTCGTCAACGTGCGCTAACGCGACACCGATAGCGTTGGCTAAGAACCCTTTCGGGGGTAATCGGATCGCTGATGACTGACCCAGCCAACCGGGGCGCTCATCAGTCAAAACAAAGGGTCTGGCTAAGCTTGTAGACGTCTAGCGGCTGAATTTTTCGGACGCGGGTTCGATTCCCGCCATCTCCACTCAAACAAAAAAGCGCTCTAACCAGAGCGCTTTTTTGTTCCCCGTTCACTGTTATCTGTTCATTGTTACTTGTTCATCAGCCGTAATAATCAAACGTAAACAGGTGGGGCGCATGGATGTAAAGGCCCGTCCCGGACACGGCCGTTTCCCCCCCATTCACCAGCACAATCCGCCCCAACGCATACGCCTTCCGCCCCTCTGTGCGGTCCAACCACGCCTCAACGCGCAGCGGCGCGCTCAGCGGCACCGGTTTGTGATAATTCAAGTTCATATTTGCCAATACCACTTTCAGGCCGGAGCGCCACACGGCCGCGCCCATCGCCTCGTCAAGAACGGCCGCGCTGGCCCCGCCATGTGCGTGCCCTGGCGGTCCCTGCTCCGAAAGCGTAAATTCAAACTCACAATAAATCAATTCGCGCTGCGTTTCGCTGACCTGGGCGTACCAGACCAGTCCCATGCCTTTGGGATTCTGGCTGCCACAAATAAAACAACTGCCGTGTTCCGGCAATGGTATCGCTTTGGTTTCCATTCTGCTCCTTGCTGCTGGTGGTATATCGTCATTGTTTTAGCCGCAGTCAGTCATCTCGTCAACCAAAATTTCTCATCGTCCTTCGCCAAAAATGTGTTAAACTACCCGATTCGCATTAGATGAATATCTAATGCGGCCCATGACGACGGCCTTTCGTGTTAGAATGGTAGTTCCGTCGCCGTGTGCAAAGTCCCAAATAACTTTACCATGTTGATTTTGGTTTCGGGGAACGACCTTTGTTGGGCAAACGGCCGTTCCCCTGCGTGAATACCTGGTTCGCGCACGACCTCACGATGACGAAGCCGCCTGGCGCTTCCACCGTGAAAAGGGGTAGTTACCTGCACAATGAAAAAACCCGATGTTTACCGCCGCTTGCTGGGATACTTACGGCCGTATCCCAAACCACTCCTCTTCGGTTATGCGGCCATGCTGTTTGCCACCGTCCTCAATCTCATCGTCCCGCAGCTAATCAAAGTTGCCATAGACGAAGGGCTGGCCGACGGCCGTGCCATGGCTCTGTTTGCCGCCGGTGGCCTGATTTTGCTCATCGCCCTGGTGCGCGGCGTGGCCGGATTCGCCCAGCGCTATTACGGCGAATGGCTCACCCACCGCGTGGCCTACGACTTGCGCAACGAGTTCTACAACAGCGTCCAGTTCCAACCCTTCGCTTTCCACGACCGCACCCACACCGGCGACCTGATGAGCCGCGCTACCAGCGATGTGACCGAAACGGAACAATTTGTCGGCATTGGCCTGATGGATTTATTGGCGACTTTGCTGCTGCTGATTGGCGTGATTGCCGCCATGTTGTGGGAATCGCCGAGGCTGGCGCTGTTGGCAATGATCCCCTTCCCTATCCTGTTGTACGCCACCTTGCGTTTTGGCAGCACGGTGCGCCCGATGTTCAAAGTGATTCAGGAGCAGATGGGCGTGCTTTCCACGATCATGCAAGAAAGTCTGACGGGCATCGGTGTGGTAAAAGCCTTTGCCCGCGAACCTTACGAGCTGGAGAAATTCGACAGCGACAACGCCGTCTGGTTTGATCGCCGTTTCACCCTCATTCAAACCTGGGCCAATTACTGGCCGTTTTTTACATTTTTGGTCGCCCTGAGCATCTTTTTGCTGCTCTGGTTTGGCGGTCCGATGGCCCTGAGTGGAACCATCACCATAGGGTCTTTGTTTGCCATGATTTCTTACGTGCTGATGCTTTCCGCGCCGGTGCAGCGCCTGGGTTTCCTGACCAATCTGATGGCAACGGCCGGGGCCAGCGCCACCCGCGTCTTTGAAATCATAGATACGCCGGGCGAAATTGTGGAGCGCGACAATCCTGTTGCCCTGCCGGAAGCGCGGGGCGAAGTGGTGTTTGAAGGCGTGGGTTTTGCTTACGGCGGCGGCGAGACGATCCTGGACGACGTCAGCTTTTACGCCGAACCGGGCCAGAAAGTGGCCCTGATTGGGCCAACCGGCTCCGGCAAATCCACCATCACCAACCTCATTCCCCGTTTTTACGACGTGACGGCCGGGCGTATTTTGGTAGATGGGCACGATGTGCGCGACCTGAAGCTGCACGATCTCCGCCAGCACATTGGCATTGTGCTGCAAGACCCATTTTTGTTCAGCCAGACGGTGGCCGAAAATATCGCTTACGGCCGTCCCGATGCCACCCTCGACGATATTTACGCCGCCGCCCAGGCCGCCCGCGCCCACGAGTTCATCCTCCAACTCAGCGATGGCTACGACACCCGCGTCGGTGAACGCGGCGTCACGCTGAGCGGCGGGCAAAAGCAGCGCGTCGCCATCGCCCGCGCCCTGCTAAACGACCCGCGCATCCTCATTCTGGACGATTCCACCAGCAGTGTGGACACGGAAACGGAGCATCTGATTCAGCAGGCGCTGGAAGTGCTGATGGAAGGGCGCACGACGTTTATCATCGCCCAGCGGCTGCTGACGTTGAAGAACGCGGATTATATTCTGGTGTTAGATCACGGCCGTATCGTCGAGCGCGGCAAACACGACACCTTGCTGGGGCTGAACGGCCTGTACCGGGAAATCTACGACTTGCAGCTAAAAGACCAGGAAGAATTCGTGGCCTTGCAGGCGAAGATGGAGGCGGGGGATTGAAGTTTGTGAGCAAAGATTAAAGACTAAAAATTGAAGATTGAAGCGGGAAGTATCGCTCATCTTTGATCTTCAATCTTCAGTCTTTCAGTCTTCAATCTCCGATCATTTCAGGAGTTTTTATGTCTAACGTAAACAACCAAAACGGCCGTACCGCCCAACCGCTTTACGATTCACGCATTAGCATCGAAGAGAAAGAACGGCGCGACCGCGAAGAAAAAATCAAAAATATGCTGGATGACGATGAGGAAGATGTGGAGATTGGCAAGGCGTATGACGGCCGTCTCGTCCGCCGCCTGATGCACTTCCTCAGCCCCTACCGCAACCAGCTTATCTGGGCCATCATCCTGATGATTATCAGTTCGCTGCTCAGCGTGGCCCAACCCTGGATCATCGGCAAAGCCATAGACGATGGCATTCGCACCAACAGTCTGAGTACGCTGCAAACCTGGACCATCATCTTTTTCGTCGTGGCCGTGGGCGAGTGGATCAGCAACCATTACCGCATCGCCATTATGGCCTTTGTGGGAACCAAAGTGGTGGCCGATTTCCGCAGCCGCCTCTTCCGCCACCTGCATACCCTGACGCTCAGCTTTTACAGCAACTACAGCGTCGGCCGCCTGATGAGCCGTCTGATCAGCGACGTGGGCGTGCTGCAAGATTTCATCACCTGGTCCATCACCGGGCTGTTTCGCTCCGTGTTCATCCTCATCGGCATCGTCATCGCCATGCTGGTCATGAACTGGCAGCTTGCCCTGGTAAGCTTTGCCGTGCTGCCACTGATGATCTGGCTGACCAATTACTGGCGCGCCCGCGTGCGCCACGCTTACCGCGCCACCCGGCAGCGGGTCGCATTAATCAACGGCTACCTGAACGAATCCATCTCCGGCATTCGCGTCACCAAAAGCTTTACCCGCGAAGATCTCAATTACCAGCATTTCGACGACCTGAACCGCTCCTATTTTGACGCCAACGTGGAAGCCACGCGCCTCTCGGCGCTGTTTTTCCCCGGCGTAGATTTTGTCGGTTCGCTGGCAACGGCGCTGGTGGTGGTGGCCGGTGGCTGGCTGGTGCTGCAAGACAACCTGACGGCCGGGACGCTGGTGGCCTTTGTGCTGTACGTGGAACGCTTCTTCCAGCCCATCCGCGAACTGGCGCAGCGTTACAATGTGTTCCAGGCGACGATGACGGCCAGCGAGCGCATCTTCACGCTGCTAGACACGCCACCGGAAATCGAAGACGCGCCAGACGCCATCCCACTGCCGCCGATTGACGGCCGTGTCGAGTTCAACGACGTCAGCTTTGGCTACAACGACAATCAGATGATCCTCAAGCACGTCAATCTGCGCGCCGAACCGGGCGAGCGCATTGCCCTGGTAGGCGAGACAGGCGCGGGCAAAAGCACCATCATCCGCCTGATTTCGCGCTTTTTTGAGGTGAAACAGGGCGAACTGCTGATAGACGGCTACGACATTCGCCGGGTGACGCAGGCCAGCCTGCGCCAGCAGATGGGCATTGTGCTGCAAGATACCTTCTTGTTTTCCGGCACGCTGGCGGACAATATTCGTTACGGCCGTTTAGACGCCACCGACGAGCAAGTTATCGCCGCAGCTACGGCCGTGGGCGCGCATCCGTTCATCAGCAAACTGCCGGATGGCTACCAGACCATCGTGGAAGAAAACGGGGCCAATCTGAGCGTGGGGCAGCGGCAGCTCATCTCCTTCGCCCGCGCCCTGCTGGCCGAACCGCGCATCCTCATCCTGGACGAAGCCACCAGCAGCGTGGACACGACCACAGAAAAGCTCATTCAGCAGGCGTTGGACACGCTGATGGAAGGGCGCACCAGCTTCGTCATCGCCCACCGGCTGAGTACCATTGTGAATGCGGACCAGATTGTGGTGATGGATAACGGCCGTATCATCGAACAGGGCACACATCAGGAACTACTGGCGCAAAAAGGGCGCTACTACAACCTGTACACCATGCAATGGGCGCAAGATGGTAGTTTGAGCCGCGATTATCAAAATTAAGCGTGAGACACATAAAAAGCGCTCCTGTGGATGAGGAGCGCTTTTTATTTTCCAGAAACCGGCGAGGGAAAGGCGAAAAAGCTAAGCAGGTAACTGTTTTTGATCTAAATTCAATTGAATATCCAGGTGGCGCGAGCTGCCATCGTAATAAGAAATCAGGTCTTGGAGGGTAGAATAAACAGCCGCTTTGATGAGCGTCCGCTTATCTACCGAGGAAAGGCAGCGGTCTAAATATTGGGCTAAACCCGGATCATCATGAAGGTTGGCCGTAATTGTCAGTTTCATCTTCTCACTCTCAAAGTTTGGTTTTGGCAAACCCGCAACTGCCAACTACAAGGGGTTTTCACAACATACCCCGTACTTTAGTCCCATATTCTTAAGGGATTTGTTACAAATCTCACCCAAAAGGAATTTCAGCACTATGTTTGCAGATTGATGAATGGGACGCGGATAAACGCGGATACAGCCGATT
>CALFEW010001117.1 GCA_937958365.1 uncultured Chloroflexota bacterium
CTCCGTCAGGCGCGATAAGAAATCGCGGCTACTGACCCTAACTATAAAGACAGGTCCCCGGCGCTGAAGTAGCACCGGGGACCTGTTTCAGTCAGTTTAATGGTGGTGGCCGTCGTGGTGGTCATCGTCTTCGTCGTCAGTTATTGAGTCAATAAAGTCAATCACGGCGTCGCTAAACGCATCTATCTGCTCCAGATTGGGCAGATGGCCGGCGTCGGGAATGACAACAAGCTGCGCCCCTTTGATGGCGGCGGCCATATCCTGAGCTTCGGCCACAGGAATAAGCTGGTCATCGGCGCCGTGAATGATCAGGGTGGGCACGTTTATTTGGGCCAACGTGGGTGTGGAGTCGGGGCGCTCTTTTATGGCTTGCAGCGCACCCATGATACCTTCCAGGGAAGTGCCTTCCATCATTTCCTGCACAAATTCCACGACTTCGTCATCTTCTTCAAAGGTTTGGGGAGCCAACAGTTTAGGCAGCATATCGGCGGCTATGGCCTCAACCCCTTGCTTTTGGGCTTTTTCTATCGCCGCATCCCGGCCCGCTTTGCCTTCCGCCGAGTCTGGTTTGGCCCGCGTGGAGACCAAAATCAGGCCGGCTACCCGCTCCGGGTAGCGGCGGAAAAATTCAAAAGCCACGTATCCGCCCATGGAAAGGCCACATACCACCACCGGGCCTTCGATCCCCAGGTAATCCAACAGACCGACGCAATCTTCGGTGAACATGCCCATCGAGTAAGGGCCAGGCGCGGCTTCGGAACGGCCGTGTCCACGCAGGTCTGGCGCAATGACACGCACAATGCCCGTCAGGTCTTCCATCTGGGGTTCCCACATGGCGCTGCTTAACGGATAACCGTGAATGCACAACAGGGTAAGCTGGTCACAGCTATCAATGTAAGCCATGCCAAAATCATCCGTTGATTCGCTCATATTTCCTCCTTGTAATTCGGGTCTTCGCCGAAAGTAAATAGCTCGTTGATGGATTGGTGATTGTAATTACGGTAAATAGCCTCGCCAAAGATGGGGGCGACGCTGAGAACTTTCATGTTAGACGGCCGTTTCTCCGGCGCCATATACACCGTGTCGGTCGTGATGATTTCTTCAATTTGCGGGATGGCCGCCATGCGCTCCAACGCATTGCCCAGAAACAGGCCATGCGTGCAGATCAGGCGAATGCGCTCGATGCCGCTCTCCACCAACATTTTGCTCAGGCCCACCACGGAACCACCGGTGGCGATTTCGTCATCATAGACCAGAGCGTGCTTGAAGCCGCGCACCTGCCGCCGGATCAGTCCGCCAATCTCCACTTTGGTGTCTGAGATGCGGGTTTTGCTGGCCGTAGCTACCGGCAAGTGCAAACCGGCGGCAAATCGCGCCGCCGATTCCGCCCGACCCATGTCCGGGGAGACCACCACGGTTTCTTCGGGGTCGAAGTGACAGTCGCTCAAGTAATCGGTGAATAAGGTGCGCGCCGTTAGCGGATCAGCCGGCACGCTGAAAAAGCCATGCACTTGCGCCGAATGCAGCGTCATCGTCATGATGTGGGTGGCGCCGGCCGTTGTCAGCAAATCGGCAATCAGCCGGGCGGTGATGGAGATACGCGGCGCGTTTTTCTTATCGGAGCGGGCATAAGAAAAATAGGGGATGACGGCGTGAACTTCCGAGGCGCCGGCGCTCTTGGCGATGTCGCACATCATCAGCAAGCCCAGCAGATGGTCGCTGACCGGCGGGGTAAGCGATTGCACGATGTAGACAATGCGCCCGCGCACGCTGGCGCCCAATTGAATGTACAGATTGTCGTTGCTGAACTTGGAAAAATACGCTTCTTCCAGCGGCACGCCCAGATAGCCGGTGATTTTTTCGGCCAGGGGCACGTTGGAACGGCCGCTAAAAAAGCGCACGTTTTGCACATCTAATAAAGGTTGTTTCTCTTCCATTTCCCAGACTCTCCTCTCCTGAAAGGGTTTCTAGATTATACGGGATTGTGTTTGGTGTTCAGTTTGGGTCCTACCTAAAAAACGGTGACGACCTGCATGGCCTGGGCCAGCCGTTGGCGATAAGCGGCGGCGGAAATTTCTACCGCACCAAACCGGCGCAAATGGGGCGTCATGTACTGCACGTCCAGCAATTGAAAGCCGCGCACGCGCAAATGTCCCACCAGATGAACCAGAGCCACTTTGCTGGCGTCTGTCTCGTGGGAAAACATGCTCTCCCCGGCAAATAAGCCTTGTAAAGATACGCCATACAAGCCGCCTACCAGACGGCCGTTCTGCCATGTTTCCACACTGTGGGCATAGCCTAATTTGTGCAGCAGTTCATACGCCTGGATAATGTCGGTATTGATCCAGGTCTCTTCTCGTCCTGGCTGCGGCGCGGCGCAGGCGTGGATAACGGCCGTAAACGCCGTGTCGCGCCGCACATCAAACTGCGCTTTTTTCAGCGTGCGCTGGAGTGAACGCGAGACGTGAAAGGTCGCCAACGGCAAAATGGCCCGCGGGTCTGGTTCGTGCCAGTACAGTTCGCCATCCTCGTGGGCCATGGGGAACCACCCCTGGCTGTAAGCTGACAGCAGCAAATCGGGCGGCAGCCGCATGGCCTTTTGTTAACTTTCCTGCTGCGCGTATTCCGCCAGGAAGCGGATGCTGGTTTCAATGCCGCGATAGAAATTAGGCAGATAAAAGCGTTCGTTGGGCGCATGAATGCGATCATCGGGCAGGCCGAAACCCATCAGCACCGTTTCCAGCCCCAGGTAATCCTGAAACTGCCCAACCACTGGGATGGAACCGCCTTCACGCATGAAGACCGGTTTTTTGCCAAAACTGGCTTCATAAGCCGCGACGGCCGCTTTCATGGCCGGTATGTTCAGGTCGGTGATGGTGGCCGGTGCGCCGCTACGGCCGTTGATGGTGGCGGTGACGGTGGGCGGTAAAATGGAGGCAACGTAATCGCGAAAGAGTTGGGCGATTTCCTGCGGGTCCTGGTCGGGGACCAGGCGCATGGAGAGTTTGCAATGAACTGTGGAGGGCAGCACCGTTTTGCCGCCGGGGCCGGTGTAGCCGCCGATAATGCCATGCACGTCCAGCGTCGGCCGTGCGCCCAGGCGCTCTACGAGCGTGTACTCCGGTTCGCCCCAGGCTTGGGGAGCGCCTGTTTCGGCCAGCCAGCTTGCCGGGTCCAGCGGCAATTCGGCTAACAGGGCGCGCTCTTCCGGGCTGAGCGGGCGCACTTTGTCGTAGAAACCGGGGATGAGGACACGGCCGTCGCGGTCTTTGAGTTGGGCGATGACGTGGCCGAGGACGTTGAGCGGATTGTCTATGCCGCCGCCAAAACTGCCAGAGTGCAGGTCGCGGGCCGGGCCGGTGATGTCCATCATGAAATAACACATGCCGCGCAAGCCATAGACGATGCTGGGCGTGTCCGGGTTGACCATGCTGGTGTCGGAGACCAAAGCGACGTCGGCTTTAAGCAGGCCGGTATTTTCGGGGATAAAGGCTCTCAGGTTAGCGCCACCGCTCTCTTCTTCGCCTTCGACGATAAATTTAACGTTGACGGGGAGACGGCCGTTGGCCTTTAAATGCGCTTCTACCGCCTTGATATGCACGAACACCTGCCCTTTGTCATCCGATGAGCCACGGGCATAGAGGTAATCTTCGATGACGGTGGGTTCAAAGGGCGGCGTGTGCCATTCGTCGAGGGGTTCGGCCGGTTGCACGTCATAGTGGCCGTAGATCAGCACCGTGGGCGCATCGGGGCCGGCGTGCAGCCAATCGGCGTAAACCAGGGGATGGCCGTTGGTGGGGATGACGGTCACATTGTCGAGAACGGCCGTTTTCATGGCCGCTGCTACCCAGTCGGCCGCTTTGGCTGTGTCAGCGGCGTGGTCGGGTTGGGTACTCACGCTGGGAATCCGCAAAAAATCTGTCAACTCAGCAACGTGTTCAGCCCGGTGTTGCTGTGCATATTCCAATGGGCCTTGCATAAAACTCTCCAGTTCGATCCGTTTTGTACTGTGGAAAAATGTCCTTCACTCGGCTTTGTTCAGGTCAGGTATAATCAACAGTCGGAAAACATTATAACGTACAGGGTTGGGAATGACGATAGAAACTCAGACACAGAAAGTTGAATTAGGACACGCGGCGCTGCTGGAAAGCATCTTGTTTGTCGCCAGCGGACCGGTGGCTACTTCGCGTCTAGCCAAATCTTTGGAAATTTCCCCAGGGGCCGTGGAGACTTTGCTGCACGACCTGGATGAGATGTATGCCGGGCGCGGGTTGCGGCTGCAATGGACGGGCAACGCCGTGCAGTTGACGACCGCGCCGGAAGCCAGTGACGTGGTGGAGCGGTTTTTGGGGCTGGAAGTGACGACGCGCATCAGCCAGGCGGCTCTGGAGGTGTTGGCGATGGTGGCTTATATGCAACCCATCACCCGACCGCAAATTGACCAGATTCGCGGCGTAAATTCGGATGCGGCGCTGCGGACGCTGTTGAGCAAGGGGTTGGTGGAGGAAAACGGCCGTTTGGAAACGCCTGGTCGCCCGATTTTGTATGGCACGACGCCGCAATTTTTGCAGCATTTTGGCCTGGGCAGTCTGCGGGAACTGCCGGCGTTGGCGGAAGAAGAGGAGGCGGCTGAAGCGGGATAGGTGGGCCAACCTTACAGATTGGACCCACCTGAGTACAATTATACGTCTTGCCAGTCTGTAGCAGCTCCGGGCCAATCAATGACAGCGTGGCGTTGAACGACAAGTAAGTGCCCGTGCGCATCCTCTAGGCCTACGCTGCTAAGATCCCACCAAACGGCCGTGCCGCTGATTTGCCTGCCGGAGCGCAGGGTTAACTGCACGGTCTCGCCGGTTTTGCGGGCGCGGGCGATGTAGAACGTGAGGTATTTGCGCGGGCGCGCATTGTGCCATTGGAATTCGGCCAGGGGACGGCCGTAATAATCGGCCAGTTTGGCTACCAGTTCTTCATCGCGCAATGGACGGTACTGTCTTTCGGCCAGGTTAACGGCCGTGGGTTTTTCCAGGCCGATGGCCTGGGCTATCGCTGCGGTTTCTGTACCGCCTTGTTGAGCGCGGAGGTAACGGAGATGGTCGCTCAGGCTCATGGTTGCTCCTCAGCGGCGGCTACCTGATAGTAGGCCAGCGCCAACTTGTGGATGATTGTTTCTGTGCCATCGGCCTGCCGAATGGTGATATTGTAGGGGCCAAAGCCGATCACGCGGCCGGTCAGGGTAGCCTCGTTGAGCATGGTAAAGGTGACTTCATCGCCAGCTTCTTGCCGGGCGAGAAGGTAGTTGGCTTCAAATTCGTCCACGCCTTCGGGCAGTTGGGCGCGCCAGCGACGAGTATCGGCGGGCCTCAAGCTGTTGGTTTCGGCTTTAATGGTTTTCAACTCATCGCTAAAGGTTTTGAGCCAGGTGCGGGCTTCCAACAAGCTTAGTTGGTCGAATTGTTTGCCGAGGCGCTCGGTAACGGCCGTGTCTTCCAGCCCTAATTTTTGGGTCAGGATACGCAAATGGTCAAGCTGGCCGGGGGTGGCAGGTTGGAAGGGTGGGGCTTTCTTCGTTACGGGCGCAGCGCCGGGCGAGGCTGTCTCCTTTGGTTTGGGCGAGGGTGGCGCAGGTTTGGGCGGACGGGGCGGCGGCGGTTCTGGTCTGGTTTTGGGCAGTGGATCAGACTGGAATTTTATCTCCGCCTGATTGACAAAGAGCGCTTTCGCCAGTTTTTCCAGATCGCTCATCTTGGCTTGTTCACCGGCCTCATAAGCGTAGATGTTTTTGGCCGGAACGCCGCTTTTGGCGGCCAGTTGTTTAACTGTCAGGTTGCGCTGCTTTCTTAGTTCCCAAAGATTCTTGCTCATTGTTACCTCCTGGCACAGGAATTTACCAAAAAAAGGAAAAATTTCCAGTTTGCACGCTTTGTCACGCATAAAAATGGGATGCGGATTTTCACGAATGCGGTGGATATACGCAGAATTTTACCAGTTTGGCCGCGAAACGCCGCTATTTGCGGCTAAATGAGAATAAACTCCCCTTTTAAGAACGGTGTTTTTGTGGTATCTGTAAAATCGCCTTATCTGCAACCCATTTGATGACGCCATGACTTGAGGAAATGACGACGGTATGTAAAGACAAACGGCCGTTCACATCGCACTATTTATGATTTTTATGAAGGGTGTTGACAGAACCGATGAATAAGGAAGTAACTCTTTCAGTTGTGATTCCCATGTACAATGAGGCAGACGCCATAACGGGTGTCCTGGCTCAGCTATCAACGCTATTTGCCACCCAACTGCCCACAATGACACACGAGATTTTAGTGATTGATGATGGCTCCACCGATGGCTCAACCGATGTAGTAGCGACACGCGCCGGGCCAGAAGTGCGCCTGTTCCGGCACCCTTATAACATTGGCAATGGGGCTGCGGTGAAAACGGGCATTCGCAACGCGCAAGGGCAATACATTTTGCTGATGGATGCCGATGGGCAGCATCAACCGGAAGATATCCCACGTTTGCTGGAATTAACAGACCAGTATGACATGGTGGTGGGAGCGCGCACGGGAGAATCGGAAACGGCCGTTCACCGGGACCTGGCCAACCTTATCTATAACACCTTTGCCAGTTACGTCTGCGGGCGGAAAATCGAAGACCTGACTTCTGGCTTTCGCGTCATTCGCGCCGACATCGCCAAAAGCCTGGTTTATATGCTGCCCAACACCTTTTCCTACCCCACTACCATCACACTGGCGGTGGTACGCAGCGGTTACAGCCTGGCCTATGTGCCCATTTCCGTGAAAAAACGGGTTGGCAAGAGCAAAATCAAGCTGCTGCGCGATGGTTCACGCTTTTTTATGATTCTGTTTAAGATCGCCACCCTGTTTTCGCCCCTCAAAATCTTTGTTCCGGCCAGCATCTTCACGTTTTTGTTGGGCTTTGGTTATGGCCTGTTCAAAGTCTTCTTTTTGAACACGCGCTACGGGCCAACTTCTGCCATGCTAATGACAATAGCTGGTGTTATTTTTCTCATCGGGCTGGTGTCGGAGCAAATTACTTATTTGCGGTACGACAAGACACAATCATGATCATGCAGAAGCTGCCAGCTCCTTCAATTGTCATTGCCCTGTTCGCCGGGACGGTCGCATGTATTCTGTTGTTTTGGATTTCGGCTTATGGGCCGGGAGTCAGTCCAGATTCGATTATCTACCTGGAAACGGCCGTCAGCGTGGCGTCTGGCGAAGGGTTTTATGCCAATGGCGAGCCAGTGACGCATTTTCCTCCGGCTTATCCGCTGTTGCTGGCCTTAGGCAGCCTGATAGGTTCCGACATTCTGGCGACCAGTCGGGTTGTACACGCCACGATTTTTGGCATGAATGCGGTGGATGGGGCGATATACGGCCGTTACGTGCAGAGCAACCTCCAATGAACCAAACCGGCTGCTACATCCTCTGCTACTACTTCCCTGAATTCGTGCGCACCGCCACACTGCTCCAGGCATTGCAGCCGGTTGAGTGGCTGACACTGCACAGCGCCCGCAACACTAGCCGTGGCTGGCTGCGCTATGCCCAAGCCCTCAGTCGTCTGGTGTGGATCAGGCTGCGCTATCACCCCGATTTCTACATTTTGGGCTTTCGCGGCTACGAGTTATTTTGGATCGTGCGCCTGATCACCTGGGGTAAACCGCTTTTCCTCGATCACATGATGTCACCCTACGACAGCCTGGTTAACGAAAAACACCGCTTTTCAGCCAATTCCTGGCTCGCGCGAATTGTCCACCGGTACGAAAAAGGCATCTTAAATGAGGCCAACATCGTTTTGACCGACACACCGATGCACCAGGCTTATTTTGCCCGCCTGTTTGGCATCAGCCCACAAAAAATCTACCCGCTCCACGTCGCTGCCGATGAGACGCTTTTTAAGCCTTGCGTTACAAAACCCCAAGACTTATCTTCTGAAGTTTTGAGCGTTTTCTTTTATGGTTCCTTTTTACCGCTGCATGGCATCGAGGTGATTTTGCAAGCTGCGTTTCGGCTGCTGGGGCAACCTGTCCAGTTTACATTGGTAGGCGGGCATAAACAGGATTTACGGCCGTTTCACACCCTATGCTCCCAGCTTAACCTCACCAACGTCACGCATATTCCCTGGATAAATTACGTAGACTTACCCCAATGGGCCTGCCAGGCTGATTTATGCCTGGGCGGGCCATTTGGCAACACCGGGCAAGGCCGCCGGGTCATTACCGGCAAAACTTTTCAATTTCTGGCCCTGGGCCAACCAACGGTAGTCGGTCTGGCTGAGAAAAATGAACATTTTATTCATCAACAAAACTGCCTGCTGATACCGCAGGGCGACCCGGCTGCATTGGCCGAAGTGATCGCCTGGGCAGCGGGCCATCGCCAGGAATTGGCAGAAATCGGCCGTCAGGGGCATTCGTTGTATCAGCAAGAATTTTCCGTGGCGCGCCTGCGTGAACAATTGGAGATGATTTTGCACCATGCCTTACTACCCACCTAGATACCTCTTTCGCCGTCAGGCAGTTCTGCATATCGTAAAACCTGGTGCAGCGTTTCTGGAAGTTGGTCCCGGTAATATGCAGCTTGCCCAGGAAATGCTGCGCTATTTCCAGCGCGGGACACTCATCGAATACAGTGAGGACGTGTGGGCCGTCTATCAAGCGCTGCCGCCAGCGGCTCAGGCCCGCCTGGAACGATCGGCCCGGAGATGATTTGGGGATTTGCCAGCACGATGTTTTCACCGAACTGCACCACCGGCCCCTCGGCATCATGCACCAGGATGGAGGTCGGCAGGTTGCCCAGGCCGCTCTTCTGCAGCATTTCCGCCAGCTCGGCAAAATAACGCCGCGTGTCAAAACGGTAGGCAGGCGGCGAGCCCGCATTGGGCGGGTTCAGCGATGTCAGCAGCGCGTTGATGAACACGTCAAACTGCCCTGCGGACCCGCCAAGACCGGGGGATGCGCCGCCCATGCCTGCGGCCACGATGACATCCGCGCCGCCGAAAGGCAGATACGGGTTGCGGCCATTGCCAATGCTGGTGATCCCCACGCCCGTGCCGTCACTGTTGTTCGAG
>CALFEW010001118.1 GCA_937958365.1 uncultured Chloroflexota bacterium
GGCGCGGCGGAGGGCAACGGCCGTTGCCGCCAGCCCCTCCTCCCCTGCATCCAGACTGTGGTTATTCGCCAGCCCTACCAGGTCGAACCCGGCGCTGTACAGTTGGAAAACGGCCGTTGGCGGCATGAGGAGCGTGATCCGTGAACCGTGTTCCGTGTTCCGTGAGCCGTAGTCCGTGTTCCGTTCACTGTTCACTGTTAACTGTTCCCCGTTCACTGTTATCACCCCCTCCAGGTTGCCCAGCGTTATATCTGCTTCACGAAGCCAAGCCGCCACATCGCCCAGGGGGTCGGGTTGATGGGCGACGCCACGCCCCAACAGCACATCGCCCACGGCAATGACGCTGGTGAGGGCCTCGTCATCGGAAAGGGAACGGCCGTCGCGCAGATAAAGCCAGGGGTAGACGGAGAGGTCGGGAGGAACGGGAACGGCCGTTGGGCCAGACCATAGGATCGGCAGGGTGAGCAGGAGAAAGAGGAGGGGAAGAGAGACGGCCGTTGGCAAGGTTGAAGGCTTCATCGTGACTCTGCTTTGACCGGATAAGGACAAGGAAATTGGTAGAAGTTGTTACACCAGTCGCGGCACAGAATACTGGCTTAACAGGCTATCGGCGGTCACAAATACCCATTTTTCGGCCAAAACCTGGGCAATGAGAATCCGGTCAAACGGATCCTTGTGATGCGGTGGAAGCATTCCCAACTCCCAGACATGTTGGAGAAACAAGGGAAGGATTTGGAGGTCGTTTAGCCTCTGTTGTGTGGCCACCAGTTCTTTAACCGGCAAAGGCAGAGTAAGGCGTCCTAACTGTGCTTTGATCTGCATTTCCCAAACGCTGGCTACACTCAAGAAAAGCTGATTATCAGGGTCTTGGAGGGCTTCCCGAACCGGCTGTGTTAGCTTCTCTGGCTCGCCAGAAAACCAGATGAAGATGTGGGTGTCTAATAACAGATTCATGTCCGCGGATTCAAACCGTACTCATCGCTGTCTTCACCCCAAAATGCGGCTTCATCAGGCAAAGGCGCATCAAAATCATCGCTTGTTTGTAACAGGCCGGACAATGCGCCTAAGACACGTGGTTCGCCGGGTTGACGGCCGTGCTGCACAGTCTGGCGGGCCTGCTCATATGCTCGCTGCTGATCCGGCGTCATCTGGCTTATCTCACGGGACATGAAATGATACATCTCCTCATTCACCAGAACCGGTTCCGCGCCTGCTCGAAAGGGTAACAAGATGATTTCTACCTGTTCGCCAGGGAAATCGTCAGGCAAATGAATCGTAATCATACGGTTCTTGATGCGCTTAATCTGACGAACAGCATACATAACAGCCTCCAAAAAGCAAGTGCCTCAGGCAGCCAAAGAAGTGAAAGAGCGCTCCAAAGTCAGTGTAACTTCATGCGGTGGCTGAATAATCACAAAGTCTTTAGCGGGAAAGAGATAATCCTCCCCACTTTCATCAATAAGACGTAAATCGCCATCCGCCTCAGCTTCATCATCTGGCATGATACGATAGACCTTATGAAGTTCCAGAGCTACTGGGTACTCAGAATTATCAATGCACACCGCAAAGCGTGTCTGAAGCATTGGTTCTCTTGTCATACTCTCAATCCGGCATGGTTCAGAACGAGCGCCACGAGCTTTACAATTTCGTAGCCGCGATTTCCAATCGCGCCAGAGTAAACGCGATTGGAAATCGCGGCTACAGACGAGAATTTGTAAAGATGAATTGGCCTATAATGAACCATACCCGAATTTGCCATAGAAAACTATTGTAGCACACGAAATTTTCTACGGAACAAGACGAAGATTGATGAAGAAAGCAAAACGGCCGTCTCTCTCCATCAATCTCCGCATCACACCTACCGGTGATTATTCCTGCGTCCACTCCGGCGGCTGATTGGCATAGACCAGATTCGTCACCT
>CALFEW010001119.1 GCA_937958365.1 uncultured Chloroflexota bacterium
GCCCTGGTCCAGCTAGACACTTTCGCCAAACCGCAAACTCTGCCGGTGGGCATGAACGCCACCGTAGAAGTGATTGGCGGCCGGGCTGAAGAAGCCTTGCTGGTTCCTGTGGAAGCTTTGCGTGAGATTTCAACCGATGAATACGCCCTGTTTGTCATGGAAAATGGCGAACCCAGGCTGCGCATGGTCGAGGTCGGTATTATGGACTTCACCTACGCTGAAATCATCTCCGGCGTCGAAGCGGGTGAAGAAGTCACCACCGGCATCGTGCAGACGCAGTAACGTGTTCCGTTTTCCGTGAGCCGTATTCTGAAATCCGAAATCCAAAATTGGAGCAAAACATGCAAACAATCATCCAAACGGAAAACCTGCGCAAGGTGTATGGCATGGGCGACATTCAGGTAGAGGCGTTGGCCGGAGTGGACATGCGTATTGACGAAGGCGAGTTTGTGGCGGTGATGGGGCCGTCTGGCTCTGGCAAGAGTACGTTGATGAATATCTTGGGCTGCCTGGACCGGCCGACGGACGGCCGTTACCTCCTGGCCGGTGAAGATGTGAGTGGTCTAAGCAAAGTGCAGCTTGCCGCTATTCGCAACCGGCGCATTGGCTTTATCTTCCAATCCTTCAATTTGTTGTCGCGCACGACGGCGCTGCGCAACGTTATGCTGCCGCTGGTTTACAAGCGCGAAGGGCAGCTTTCGCCCAAAGCGCGGGAAGAGATGGCGATGGCGGCGCTGGAATCGGTGGGACTGGGCGACCGGGCCAACCACGAGCCGAACGAACTATCCGGCGGGCAGCGGCAGCGCGTGGCGATTGCCCGCGCCCTGGTCAACGACCCGGTGCTGGTGATGGCCGACGAACCGACAGGCAACCTGGACACCAAAACGGGCGACGAAATTATGAGTTTATTACACGATTTACACGGCCGTGGCCGAACCATCGTCATGGTGACGCATGAGCAGTACATCGCCGATCAGACGGAGCGGACGATTGTGTTGGTAGACGGCCGTATCCACACCGACGCCGGCAATGGCAACGGAGGCAACTGACATGACCGCAGCCCAAGAAGCTCTGACCGGCGCGCCACTGGCCTCAAAAGAGGCAAATGATAAGGCAACGGCCGTATCCGGCATCATCAGCCCTGTAGAGATTTTGCGCATCGCCTGGGAAGGCGTGGTGCGCAACAAAGTGCGCTCCCTGCTCACCATGCTCGGCGTCATTATCGGCGTGGCGGCGGTCATCATCATGATCGCCATCAGCGCCGGGACAGAAGCGACCATCGCCGAGCAAATTGAAGGATTGGGCGCAAACCTGATCTTTATCCAGGCGGCGTTTGGCCGGGGTGGTCCCGGCGGCGGCGGCGACAGCGGTCCGTCGCTGGTGTTTGATGATACGGCTATCGTGGAAAGTGTGGGTGGCGTGGTGGGAACGGCCGTAGACCAGACCACCGTTCAGGACGTTAAAGCCGATGGCGTCACCCTCACCGACGTGTCGCTGATGGGCACGACCATTGGCTTCCCTTCCGTGCGTGAAGTGGCGATTGCCGACGGCCGTTTCTTCAACGAAACGGAACTGGAACGTTCGGCCAAAGTAGCCGTGTTGGGCGCTGGTCTGGCCGAAGACCTGTTCGGCGAAGCCAATCCCATCGGCCAATCCATCACCGTGGGAACCACCAAGCTGGGCGTCATCGGCGTGGCGGCAGAAAAAGGCGTCGTCGGCAATACCGATTTCGACGCCATGCTCTACGTGCCCATCACCCTGGTCTTCGACAAATTCACGCCCAGCCAATTCCGCCAGTTTGCCGGCGACCAGGTGCGCCTGATTTATGTGCAGGTCGCCGAAGACGCCGACATGGACATGGTGATCGAGCAAATCGAGTTGAAACTGGCGAACAGCAAAGGGGTGACGGTAGACGAACTGACGTTTACCATGCAAACGCAGCAAGACATCATTGATACGCGCAGCGCCACCACCGAAGCTTTCCGCAACCTGCTGGCCTGGGTGGCCGGCGTCTCCCTCATCGTTGGCGGCATCGGCATTATGAACATTATGCTGGTCAGCGTCACCGAACGCACCCGCGAAATTGGCATCCGCCAATCCGTCGGCGCGACGCCCACCGACATCCGCCTGCAATTTCTGACGGAAGCGGTAATGCTCAGTCTGGTTGGCGGTCTGATTGGCGTGGCGGCGGGCATTGGCGGCTCTTACCTGTTTGGCGCGACCAGCGACATGCGCACGCTTATTGTGCCCAGCTCTATCTTGCTGGCCTTTGGGTCGTCGGCGCTGGTGGGCATTCTCTTCGGCTTTTTCCCGGCCAACAAAGCGGCGCAGCTTGATCCGATTGAAGCGCTGCGGCATGAGTAGGGGCGTGTTCCGTAA
>CALFEW010001120.1 GCA_937958365.1 uncultured Chloroflexota bacterium
GCGTGACGCACACGGCAGTCGTCGCACCATTCGTTGGGCCGTTCGGGGTTACAGCCAAAACGGCAGTCGGCCACGGCCGTAATGTCCGGCAGCAGATAGGCCAGGGCGCGGGCGGCGGTGGATTTGGCCGTGCCGCGTTCGCCGCGAATCAATACACCGCCAATCTGCGGGCTGACGGCATTCAAAATCAGGGCGCGTTTCATGCGTTCTTGCCCAACGATGGCGGTAAAGGGAAAAACGGCTCGACGAGGCATAGGAATCTCCGTAATCAGTGTTCAGGAATGATTGGTTGATCAAATCTTACCAATGGGTGATTATACTTCATGGGCGATGTCGGGCAACCGGGGTTGAAAAGATTTGTAGGATTGCGGGGTTCGCTTCATAATTTGAGCATGAACCTGATTTTACATATCACCACACGAATGGAATGGGAAACGGCCGTTTCCCCCGCTGCCTACTCTCCCCCCAGCCTGGCTGCCGAAGGCTTCATTCACTGCTCCACGCCGGAACAAGTGCTTGGCGTCGCCAACAACCTGTTTCACGGCCAATCTGGCCTGGTTTTGCTCTGCCTGGACGAAGACCGGCTGGACGCCAGCGTGGTCTACGAGGATTGTTACGAAAGCGGGACGAAGTTCCCGCACATTTACGGGCCAATCAACCCGGAAGCGCTGCTCGGCGTGGCCGATTTTCCGCCGGGCGCAGACGGCCGTTTTGCCCTGCCGCCGCTGGTGGCGCTGGCAGCCGCGCCTATCCTGGAATTTGACCCGTCGCCGCAAGCGATGATTCAGCCGGAACGGGTGCTAAACCCCATAGACATTGCCGAACACTGCGTATTTTGCTTTTTTCAGGACGTGATTACAGCGCTGCGGGAAGACGGCCGTTTGCGCCCCATCCACACGCTCTATTCCGAAATCGGGCCGAACCCGGTGTACGAGATGGAGATGGACGGCCGTCGCCTGGCGGTGATGCATCCGGGTCTAGGCTCGGCGATGGCGGCCGGGTTTATGGAAGAAATTATCGCCCTGGGCTGCCGCAAGTTTATCGCCTGCGGCGGCGCGGGCGTACTGGACGGCACGCTGGCTTTAGGCCACGTGGTGGTGCCGGATACGGCCGTGCGCGATGAGGGCGCATCGTACCACTATTTGCCGGGAACGGCCGTGGCGGTGGCTTCGGCAACGGCCGTGGCCGCCATCCAAAACACGCTCACCCGCCACCACGTCCCCTTCGTCGTCGGCAAGACGTGGACCACAGACGGCGTATACCGGGAAACGAAAACCATCGTCGCCCGGCGGCAGCGTGCAGGCTGTCTGACTGTGGAAATGGAAACGGCCGCATTCTGCGCCGTCGCCCAACTGCGCGGCGTCCTCTTCGGGCAGATTCTGTACGGCGGCGACGACCTGACCGGCGACGAGTGGGACAATCGCAGCTGGCAATCCCGCGCTGACATACGCCAGAATCTCTTCCAACTGGCCGCCGAAGCGTGCCTGAGCTTATAACTCGCAACGTTTCAGCTTTCGTTTTACAATTTACGGACGCAATATGTTCTTGTTATCGACAAGGAACTCGTATGACCGAAACAGTTTCAGTTCCCCCTTAATTCCAGGTTGTCATTCCCAAAGCCATTCGAGAAGCGCTGGATATTCAACCGGGTCAAAAGATTCAGGTCATTCCTTACCAAAACCGGATCGAACTTATTCCTGTCTGGCCTCTTAAAAAGGCACGCGGGTTCCTAAAAGGCATTGATACCACTATCAATCGGGAAGAGGATCGTCTGTGAACATTGTAGATTCTTCTGGTTGATTGGAGTATTTCGCCGACGCGCCAAACGCCGAATTTTTTGCACCCGCTATTGAAAATGGCCCAGAATTACTCGTACCTACTGTTAGCTTATACGAAGTGTTCAAACGTGTTTTGCAACAAGTAGGTGAAGATAAAGCTCTCCAGGCCGTGAGTTTCATGATGCAGGGCCAAGTAGTAGAGTTGGATGTCGTTCTGGCGATCAACGCCGCGAAGCTTTCTCACCAGTTCAAAATACCAATGGCTGACAGTATGATCCTGGCTACAGCACGCCACCACGGCGCCGTTTTATGGACACAAGACGCGGACTTTGCGACCATACCAGACGTGCAATATATCCCCAAAACATAACAACTGATAATTATTCGATTTTTGGCGGCCGCTCTACTCCACCAGTAAACCGGCAATCCGTTCATCTTTAGCCAACTTGACGACGGGTTGGGTTTTGGTGGCATCTTCCAAGGGAAGTTTGTCCGCATCCAGCGGCAGGAAGCGCGCCGTGGTGATGGCTTGCAAGCGGCGCTCCGAAGACCACACGGCCGTTCCCACCAACTCGCTCCGTCTGGACACCAACGATTTGCCTTTTTGATTAAGTCGGCCTGGTGCAAACACCCATTCGGCGCGCAAACGACGGCCGTAACCATCCGCCAGCACCACCACCAGTTCATCAGCAGGCCGGGCCAGAACTGCGCCCGTCACCCGGTCGTCGGCGCCCAGGTTGATGGCTTGCGTACCGGAACCGCGCAAATCGGCCACCGACCAGCGCACGGCACGGCCGTCGCGCGTCGTGATGACCAGCGTTTCTTTGCCACCCGCACCGAGAGCCGCCACCACCACACCTTCCAGCGCATGGTCAAATTTGAACGGGACCGGCGCTTGAATGTTGCTTTGCAGCACGTTAACGGGATACGGCCGTGCCAGCCCGGAACTCGTCACCAGCAGCAGCTTGGGCGATTGGCTGAGCGTCACCCAGGATGCCAGGGAACAAACGTACTCGCCGCGCTCCAGTTTGTGCAGGTCGCCCAGCTTCAAGTTCAACCGCTGCGCGTCGGCCAGTTGGCGCGGCGTCATCAGCAAAAAGCGATAGTGGGTGGTGATGAGCAGCAGCGGCTCGTCCACATCGGCCACCATCGCCTGCGCCACTGGTCCCTTTGTCCCTTCTGTCCCTTCGTCCCTTTGTAATAAATCAACGCCAACGGCCGTCACCGTTCCATCTTGCCCCAACAGCACCAACTGCGGCCCGGCATCGGGGACAACGGCCGTTTCCCCCTCACCTTCCACCGACCCTTCGGCCATCACAATGCGCCGCTGCACCAATTCCAGGTTGATGGGGCTGACGTTGGGTTTGTACCCGGCGGTGGGCAATTTCACCTCACCCGGCGTGTACCCCTGCGCCTCGATTTGGCCCTGCTCGATGCCATAAGCCATGACGCCCAGACCCGCGGTGACGCTGCTGAAAATATCTATGGCCTGCACTTTCTCCGGGCCAAACAGGCGGCCCAACATCTCGTGGAAGGCAGGGATTTGCGACGAGCCGCCGGTACGGATGACGGCGTCTATCTGGCCGGGCTGCAAGCCAGAAGCGGCCACAGTCTCCTGTAAATGCTCCTCGATGGCCCGGATTTCCGGGCGGATGATGGCCTCGAACTCCGAACGGGTGACAAAATCGCGGACGTGGAAGCCAGAACCATCCAGCAAAATCTCCGCGCCGCGCCGGTCGGATAGCTGCTTTTTCGCCTCTTCAACGATGTCGAACATTTTCAGGCCGTAGTTGCTGGAGACCAGGCTGAGCAGCATTTCGATCTGGTAGCGGCGGCGGGCGGTGCGGGCGATGTCTTCCAGGATGTGGCGGTTATCGGCCGTTTGCAGTTCCAGCAGTTTTTGCCAGTCGGAGAAAGAATCGTAAATCCACTTGGGTGTGGTGAGCGATTTGTGGCGTTCGCCGTAGAGGCTGCCTTCGCCAAAATGGCGCGGCAGCTTGGCGCGTACCAACTTCTGGTCGAACACGTCGCCGGCCACGGGGATGCCGCCGGTCGCCAGCACTTTGCGGCTGGCCGGGTCGCCCAAACGCATGACGGTGATGTCCAGCGTGCCGCCGCCGAAGTCAAAAATCAGCACGTTTTGCGGGCGATCAATGGTGGTTTCGTAGCTGTAGGCGGCGGCGATGGGTTCGTATTGGAAGTAGACTTTTTCGTAGCCGGCGCGGAAGGCGGCTTGCAACAAACGAGCCTGGGCCAGACGATCATGTTCGGGGTCTTTAGCGAAGCGCACCGGCCGCCCCAGCACAATCTGCCGTTGTTCCTGGCCTAGCTGCTGCTCGGCGCGGATTTTAACGGCCGTCAGATACAACGTGATCAAATTCTCCAGCGAGTAAAAAAACTGGCCGACCACCGTCCCGGCATAACTTTCGTCGCGCAGGCTGGTTTTGACGGAGAGGAACAGGCGGCCCGGCGACAACACGTCTACGTAAGCGTAAGAATCGGTGACATAGTACATGTCGCCGCCAAACACTTCCAGTTCGCCGATCCACACTTTGCGCAGTTTCACCGCCCGGCCAATATTGTGCTGGTAATACAAATCAATCGCTGCCCGGCCAATGGTAACGGCCTGCTCGTTGGTGATGTAAACGGCCGTAGGCAGCACGCGAGGATTGGTGTTGGATGGGTCCAGGGGCAGTACACGCACAGCACGGCCGTCATAAACAGCCATGCCAGAATTGGTCGTGCCGAAGTCCATTCCCACAATCATGTGAAACGCCTCCTTTGCTTTGTGAGTGATTGGTTGGATAGTTGGTTGGTTTGTTGGTAAATGGGCAAACGAGGAGTTTAAGGGGAAACGGCCGTTTTTGCAACAATCAGAGATAACATATAACAGTTAACAGTTAACTGTTATATGTTAACTGTTAATTCGTCCCGCGGCTTCCCAGCCGACGATGGCCTTCTTGCGCGCCGCCCCCCAGCGGTAGTTGTGCAATTTGCCGCCGCCGCTGATCACCCGGTGGCAGGGGATGAGAAAGCCCACCGGGTTGTGGGCCACGGCGCTGGCGACGGCGCGGGTGGCCGCCGGATTGCCCAGTAGTCGCGCCACGTCCTGGTAGCTCACCAATGCGCCGGGCGGCAGCCGCAGCAGCGCCTGCCAGACCTGCACCTGGAAGTTGGTCCCTTTGAGGTAGAGGTGAAACGGCCGTTCTCCGTTTGCTTTATTCGGGGCAAAAATCTGGGCCACCAACGGTCCCGTCACCTCTGGCGCAGCTATCCACGCCGCGTTGGGCCATTCGTTTTGGAGCTGGTCGAGCACGGCCGTTTCTCCCTCTTCGCCGACAAAGCGCAAAGCGCAAATGCCGCGGGGGGTGGTGGCTAACACGGCCGTGCCAAACGGCGTCGGGTGAAAACCGTACTGGATGACGAGGCCGACGCCACCTTGTTTGTAATCGCCGGGGGTAACGGCCGTGAAGTTCACAAACAGATCATGCAAACGACCTGGGCTGGACAGCCCGGCGTCCAGCGTCGTTTCCAACACGCTGCGCGATGCCGCCAGCCGCTCCTTGGCGTATTCCAGCGTCAGGTACTGCATAAACTGCATCGGCGTCACGCCCGCCCACTGCTTAAACAGGCGCTCGAAGTGGTGTTTGCTCAGATGCACGCTGGCCGCGATTTCGTCCAGGTCCGGCTGGCGCTGGAAGTTATCTTCCAGGTAACGGATAACCGCTTCAATCCGT
>CALFEW010001121.1 GCA_937958365.1 uncultured Chloroflexota bacterium
GTAGAATTCCAACACGTCGGCGTAGGCCAGGATGTCTTCGTTGGTAGTGGTTTGCAGCAGCACGTCCAGCAGGGTGCGCATGGCGGCTTCTTTCTGGTCGTTGCTGTAATAGGCCAGGGCCAGAAAGACGTGGCCGCTTTTGTTCTGGGGGAATTGGGCAACGGCCGTTTCCAATGCCGCCACCGCCTCCACAAACTCGCCAATCACCCGGTGGCAGCTTCCCAGGCAAATCAGGCACTCATGCAAATCATCGCCGCTCAGGCCTTCGTCTACGGCGTCTTCATAATACGAGATGGCCTCGCGCTGATTGCCCATCACGTCGTAAGAGCCGCCCACTTCGTAAAGCACCAGCGGGTCTTCCGGGAATTCGGCCATGAGCGCCAGCAAAATGGCCTGCGATTCTTCCAATTGATCCTGGTCGCGCAGTTCACGCGCCTGGATAATGCGTTTGTATTTTGTCTCCACGTTGCTCTCCTGATTGTGTTTGACGTGTCGCGGGCGAATAGCGCCCCGCCACCTTTTGCTAAAGAGTGGACCAATCTCCAGGATGGGTCTAATCTGTGCCACATCATATGTAAACGGTTGCTAAATGATAGACATGCGCCGCTAAATCCGCAACCGATTTTGGCTTGCCGCCGGGCGAAGGATTTGGTATTGTCTGATTATAGTTTACTGTGCAAAGCGAGGCATTTTTCCATGGCGTTGAAAGCAGTTCGACAACACATACACGGGCGGCTCATTCAGGCGAACGGCCGTTCCGCTCTATTATTAATGGACCCCAAACCGGAAGCGACAACGGACGATTCGCTTTATCTGCGTTTTGCGCTGGTGGTGATGGGGCCAGAAGACCACGTTTTCCCCGGCTTGTTGTTGGACGATTGGGGTCATGAGATTCGTGGCCTGGATATTTATGAGTTTATCCGCGATCACGGCGACGATTTTCCCCGCGCCGAGGTATTTGGCTTTGATCCGGATGGCAGCGAGACGCAGCTTTTCTTGCGCAGCCTGGAATTACACGTGCGCTGGCCCTGTTATGTCTACACATCGGCCGACGCGCCGCTGCCGGATGGCGTGCGGCTGCACGCTGTTTTGTTGCCCACCGACGATGTGACCGCGCCGCAAGCCATCAAAAAACCGAACAAAGAAACGATTAAACGGCCGTTGCGCGGCGCGCAAGTAAGCTGGTGGCAGGTTCCGCCGGATACCACCACGTTTGATTTTTCCCTGTTGGAGAAGGTGTAATGGTGCAGTCTCGCGTGTACGGCCGTTTTTTGCTGCTGGCGTTGGTAACGCTGGGGGTAACGGCCGTCATCGTGCCCGCTCAATCGGCCGTCGCTCAAGACGCCGCCGATGGCCCCCCGGTTATCTCGACGATTTGGGGGCCGGGCATTCAGCAGTGGGCTTTCCACATCGGCGTCCTGGCGGAAGCCTATGGCCTTGATCCCGATTTTATCGCCGCCGTCATCAATGAAGAGTCCGACGGCAACCATCAAGCCACCAGCCAGAAAGGCGCCGTTGGCTTGATGGGCGTGATGCCCACCGGACCAGGCATGGAATGGCGGCCTTCCGCCGACGACCTGGCGAATCCGGCCATCAACCTGCGCTGGGGCGTCGCCATCCTGGCCGATGTGGTGCGCCAGGCGGGCGGCGATTTGTATGCCGCGTTGGCCGCCTACAGTGGTGGCTGGGCCAATGTCAACAATGGCGTGCCGCGCAGTTATGCTGTGAGCGTGTTGGATAGTTACGGCCGTGCGGTGGCCGCCCGCAACAACATCGCGCCAGACATCGCCACACAGTGGACGGTAGCCATCAAAATCCGCTATGGCAACGTACCCAACGAAGCGCTGCTGGTTCTGGGCGACCAACCGATTTCTGGTCTGTACACCTTTGGCGAACATCTGGTTTATGATTACGTGGACAGCGCCGGCCGGGCCTATTATGTGGTTGGCTACGCCGTGCCGGTGGCGTTGGTGAAGCCGGTGGAAAACGACACGGTGATTTATGGCAGCAGTGAAACCGTAGACGCCCATTTACGCGCCCGCCTGGGTGACGATGGCGGCGTCAAAACACCTTCCAGTAATCCCGAAGTGCTGCTGGCCTGCCTGCCCAGCCTGGATCGCTTGCGCGGCCATGCCAGCACCCGCTGGTTTGCGCCCTCGGATTGCCCCGATGGAAAGAGGTAGCTGCAAGCCGTAAGCCACCAACTACCAACTACCAACTATCAACCATGCCAACGCCGTTTATGCATTTACACATGGCGGAGCAAATTCGCACCGCTGCCGAGAGCCGTTATGGACGAGACGGCCGTTTGCCCCTTTTGTTGGCGCAATCCTGGCCGGCTTTTTATTTGGGCAGCGTCGCCCCGGACTGCCAGGATTTAGCGGGCATACCGCGCACCGCCACGCACTTCTACAACATCCCACCCGACCCGGATAATCAGGCGTATCCGCGCATGTTGGCCGCTTACCCGGAACTGGCCGACCCGGCGCACATGCCGTTGGATCAGGCCATTTTTGTGGCCGCTTACAGCATCCACCTGATGGTTGACCTGGTCTGGTTCCGCGAAGTGTTGCTGCCCTTTTTTGTGAACCGGCCGGATTGGCGCGACGGGTACGAGCGACGGCATCTGGTGCATAACATTGTGCTGACGTACCTGGACCATCAGGCGTACGAGGCGCTGCCGGCAACGGCCGTATCCACTCTGGCCGCCGCCAATCCGCGCCATTGGCTGCCGTTTGTTGGCGACGATGCCCTTTGCCAGTGGCGCGACCGGCTGGTTGCCCAATTGCAGCCGGATGGCGACCTGGAGACGATTGCCATTTACGCCCAACGCCTGCGCATGTCGCCGGCCGAATTTGCCGCCAGCTTACAAGACGCCGCCTGGATGGCCGACCACGTGTTTAACGTCGTGCCCATCGCCGACGTGCAGGCCCGGCTGGACGCCGCCCTGACCGCCGGTCTGGACATGATGGTCCATTACATGGCCCATTACCTCAACGTGACAAACACGGCCTGACCAACCGCCAAACGAACCTCTATACCCACTCTTTCTGAAGGAATTTCCATGAAGCAAATTGTTGAAGCACCCATCAGACAAACGGTGCAAATTCGCCTCCCCGACGGCCGTGCTTTTGATGGCCCCCTGGGGACAACAGTAGAAGAATTTTTGCTAACGGCCGTGCCTGAAGCCATGATCCGAGACCACATTGTCGGTGTTTTGTGCGACGGCCACTTGCGCGAACTGGCCCAACCGCTCTATTCAGACGCCTATCTGGTCCCTCTGACCACCCGCGACCCGGACGGCGCGCGGATTTACCGCCGCTCACTTAGCTTTTTGATGATTGCCGCCGCCGCCGAAGTCTTTCCCAACCGGGTGATTACGGTGCAGCATTCCATGCCTTTTGGCGGGTATTACTGTGAGCGAGACGATAACGGCCGTGTCACCACCCAGGAATTAGACCAGTTGCGCCAGCGAATGCGCGAACTGGTGGCGGCGGATTTACCCATCACCCGCGTGGCTGTGCCTCTCAACGAAGCGCTGCAAATTTTTCGCGCCAGCGGCGACGTCGAAAAAGTGGATTTGTTTGCCCGGCGGCGCAAAGATTACCTGACGTTGTATGAATTGAACGGCGTCCGAGATTACTTTCATGGCTTTATGGTTCCCCGCACCAGTTACCTGAACTTGTTTGAATTACGGCCGTACAACGAAGGGTTTATTCTGCAATTCCCCCGGCGGCATGAACCGGCCCGGCTCCAACCGTTTGAGGATGAACCGCGTCTGGCGCGGGTTTTTCAGGAATACGCCGATTGGTTGAGCATCGTCGGCGTGCCAAGTGTGTCGTCGCTAAATAATGCGCTGCGTAACGGCCGTACCCAGGAAGTCATCCTCGTCGCCGAAGCGTTCCACCAACGCCAGCTTTCCGCCATCGCCGCGGCCATCGCCGCCCGCCGCCCGACCGTCAAACTGGTGATGATTTCCGGCCCCACCTCGTCCGGCAAAACCACCTTCAGCAAGCGCCTGGCAATCCAACTGCTGGCGCAAGGCATTTACCCTGTCACCATCGGCATGGACAACTACTTTGTCAACCGGGAAGATACTCCCCGCGACGCTAACGGCGATTTTGACTTTGAAGCGCTGGAAGCCGTAGACGTGCCGCTTTTCCAGCAGCACCTCCACCAATTGTTGGCCGGTGAAACCATCAGCCAGCCGGTTTACAACTTCTACACCGGCAGCCGGGAATGGGGCGGAGAACTTAGCATCGGGCAAGATCGGGTGATTCTCATTGAAGGCATTCACGGGCTAAATCCGAAATTGGTAGAAGGTATCGCCCCGGAAGCGATGTACCGCATCTTCATCTCGGCCCTGACGCAGCTTAATCTGGACAAACACAACCGTGTGCCCACCACCGATACGCGCCTGCTGCGGCGCATCGTGCGTGACGCCGCCCATCGCGGCTACACGGCCGCCGATACCATCAGCCGCTGGGCCAGCGTGCGCCGGGGTGAACGGCTGCACATTTTCCCCAACCAAAACAACGCCGACGTATTTTTTAATTCGGCGCTGGTCTATGAATTATCGGTGCTGAAGACGCTGGCGCAGCCTCTGCTCTTGCAGGTGGAATCGGGCACGCCGGAGCGCATCGAGGCCAATCGTTTACTGGCTTTTTTGCAGTGGTTCGAGCCGGTTCCCGGCGACGCCCTCAACTTCATCGCCAGCGATTCAATTTTGCGCGAGTTTATCGGTGGCTCGATTATGGATGAATTTGAACCCTGGCAGCGTTAGAAGGATTTCGTATTCCGTAAGCCGTATCCCGAATCACGGAATACAGCTTACGGAATACGGTTTACGGAATTTAGATTTCGCCGGTAGCCAGCACCTTTTTCACTTCGGCGATGGCTTTGGTGACTTCGATCTCGCGGGGGCAGGCGCTGGTGCAGTTGAAGTTGGTGCGGCAGCGCCAGACGCCGAATGTGTCGCCGACGACCTTTAGCCGTTCGGCTGCGCCTTCGTCGCGGCTGTCGTAGATAAACCGGTGCGCCTGGACGATGGCCGCCGGCCCGACATATTTCTCGTTGGCCCAGAAGCTGGGGCAAGAGGTAGTGCAGCAGGCGCAGAGGATGCACTTGGTGGTGTCGTCGAAACGGGCGCGGTCTTCGGCGGATTGCAGGCGTTCACGGCCGTCGGCCGGTGGCGGCGAATCGTTGATAAAGTAAGGCAAAACCGAGCGGTAATGGTCCATGAATGGTTCCATATCCACGATCAGGTCTTTGATCACCCGCAGACCCAAAATAGGTTCCACCTGAATTGTCGTAGCGCCATCACCTTTGTTCAGGCGACTTACCAGGGTTTTGCAGGCCAGAGCGTTAGCCCCGTTAATGCGCAGGGCATCTGAGCCACAGACGCCGTGCGCGCAGGAGCGGCGTAAAGCCAGCGTGCCGTCTTGTTCCCACTTCACCCGGTTCAATAAATCTAAAACTGTATCCGTAGGCAGGGCATCGTTCAGGGTGTAATCGCCCCACCAGGCTTGTTTATCCTTCTCCGGATTAAACCGGCGGATGCGTAAGTTTACTTGCATGAGGTTGCTCCTGTTAGCTGTCGGCAATTGCCAATTGACAATTGCCAATTGGCAATTAGTACACTCTCGGCTTCGGTTCGTAGCGTCCCAAGACAACCGGTTTGTAATCCAGTTTGTATTCGCCTTCGCCAACTTTGTGGCAGAGGGTGTGCCTGAGCCAGTTCACGTCGTCGCGTTCGGGGAAATCGTCGCGGGCGTGACCGCCACGGCTTTCCTGACGGGCCAGAGCGGAAACGGCCGTTACCTCCGCCAACTCCAGCAGACAGCCCAACTCCCACGCTTCCAACAAATCGCTGTTAAAAATCTTGCCCTTATCCTGAATGGCGACGTTTTGATATTCTACGCGCAGCTTTTTCAGCTCTGCCAGGGTAGTGCTGACGGTCTCTTCGGTGCGGAAAACGCTGACCCCTTCGGTCATCGTCGTTTGCATTTTGTTGCGTACGTCGAACATTTTGGCGCTGCCCTGGTTGTTGCGGATGCGCTCAAATTCGGCGATGACTTCATCGGCGGCATTGGCGGGTAGGGGAGGCAGTTCGCTCTGCTGGCAAAACTCGGCCATATGTTTTCCGGCGCGTCGGCCAAAGACCACCAGGTCGGTCAGGGAATTGGTTCCCAGGCGATTCGCGCCGTGTACCGAGACACAGGCGGCTTCGCCGGCGGCGTACAGACCGGGCAGCACCGTGTTGGCGGCGTCCAAAATCACCCGCCCTTCCACGTCGGTGGGAATGCCGCCCATGGCGTAATGGGCCGTTGGCTGGATGGGCATGGGGTCTGTCACCGGGTCAACGCCCAGGTACGTGCGGGTAAAGTCGGCGATGTCCGGCAGTTTGGCTTCGATTTGTTCGCGGGTAATTCGCCGCGTTTCGCCGTCCTCGGCAAAATAGCGGTTGACCGTTTCCGGCGTGATGTCCAGGTGGACATAGTTTTTGCCATTAATGCCGTTGCCCGCCTGAATTTCCAGATAAATGGCCCGGCTGACGACATCACGGCTGGCCAGGTCTTTGATGGTGGGCGCGTACTTGGTCATGAAGCGCTCCCCTTTGCCGTTGATCAGCACGCCGCCTTCGCCGCGCACCCCTTCGGTAATGAGGATGCCTAACTTGAAGATGCCGGTGGGATGGAATTGGAAAAATTCCATGTCTTCCATGGGGATGCCCCGGCGAAAGCAAATGGCGGCGCCATCGCCGGTGAGCGAGTGAGCGTTGGAGGTGACTTGCCAACAGCGGCCCCAGCCACCGGTGGCAAACATGACGGCTTTGCTGTGGAAAACGTGGAAATCGCCGGTAGCGATTTCAATCGCCACCACGCCGCGAATGGTGTCACCCACACGAATCAGGTCTACGACGTGAAATTCGTCGAAGAAGTTGACCTTGTTTTTGATGCACTGCTGGTAGAGGGTTTGCAGGATCATGTGGCCGGTGCGGTCGGCGGCGTGGCAGGCGCGCATGACTGGCTTTTTGGTTTCGTTGTTGGTATGGCCGCCGAAGCGACGTTGGGAGATACGGCCGTTCGGAAACCGATCAAACGGCAGCCCCATGTGTTCCATTTCAATCACCACGTCAATGGCATCCTTACACAGAATGTCCACCGCGTCCTGGTCGGCCAGGTAGTCTGAGCCTTTCACTGTGTCAAAGGCGTGCCATTCCCAATGGTCTTCTTCCATGTTGCCCAGGGCAGCGCCCACGCCGCCTTGCGCCGCGCCCGTGTGCGACCGGGTCGGATACAATTTAGATAGTACTGCTACGTTGGCGTTTTTGCTGGCATAAAGAGCAGCCATCAGCCCTGCCCCACCTGCGCCAACGATCACTGCGTCGAAAGTGTGTGTTTTCACATTGGCCATTGTTTTAAACCTCAATTCCCCACAAAGGGCGCTGAATCGAAACTGAAAATTGCATAGCCGGCCCACAAAATGGTAATCACGGCAAAAACGGCCAGAAACGTGTTGATGATTTTTACGGTTTGCCGGTTGTGGATGTAATCTTCCAGCACGTTGCGCAGCCCATTGATGCCGTGCGTGTAAGCGAAAGCCAGCAGCAGCATGTCGAAAGCCCGCCACCCCCATGAGTTCCACTGTTGGGCCACAAACTGGATGGTCAGGTTGCTGGAGCTGTTGAGTACATGTTGGATCATCATGTGGCCGACGGCCAAAATGAGCAAGGCCACGCCTGAAACCCGCATAAACAAGAAAGCGTAGCGTTCCAGATTGGATTGAACCTGTACTTTACGGTGGGTCACACCGGTAACATTTGCAGTTGTCATAACGTTAACTCCTTCGTTTGTCATTAACGCGGTGGGTAATCACTGAGCCGGGGGAACTGCATCCAGGCATCACCCATGTGCTGCCAGTGCCCAATCATCGTGACGAACATGTAGATGCCAATGGGGACAAAAACGATCAGAAACAATCCCCAGGTTATCTGGACAGATTTTTGCTGATGTTTCCACAGTTCGGGTTTGAAGTCGAGGATGGAGATACGAATTCCATTGAAGGCGTGGTAGAGAACGGCCGCCATCAGAGGAATCTCGCCCAGGGCAATGGGGGGCCATTTGAACACGTCTACGGACCATTCGTAGACGTGTGGCAGGAAGTGGGCGTTGGCAGTGTCCCAGACGTGGATCGTCAGGAATAAGAGGATGGCAAGACCGGATATGCGATGGGCCACCCAACTCCAATGACCACTTCGGCCACGGTAGCGAATGCTTTCGCGTATCGTGAGACCAAGTGTTGACATAAAGCCTTCTCCTTATCGTGCATAGTGGGTTGAATGAGCTAATTTTGACCATTTGAACGGAGACAAATTCACGTCCTGGACTTGTCATAAATGGGCAAAATTTCAATTGGGAAAGATTTTACAAATTATAGCACAGTTGTAAAAATGGGTAATGGAGCCGCCTCCGCCGAATCTTAGTATTTGTTGTATAATCCATTCTGCTGCTTGATTTGCTTTCTGGCGATGGTTAAACTTTGAATCATGATACGTCCATTTACGCTGCGTGATTTACCCCTTGTACATCGGCTGAGTGAACATGCAGTCTCGTTTCATACTGAATCTTCCCTGACGCATAATTCGCATCCGGTGCGGGATGCGTTGGTCAGCATGGTGAGCGGCGATTATCCGACGTTTGTCTGGAAGTCGGTTGGACGAAAGGCGTCTGGTTTTATTCAGTTGCAGGTACGTGAAGAGTCGCCCCATGCGCATATTTTTTTCTTGGGCGCGACACCGGTTTACGTTGTCAATCTGAATGGCCGGGACACGGCCGTTTCCGCCACACCAGACGCCGATAGAAAAAACGGCAACGCCGCCGAACCCGCCCTCAACGAAAATGGCTGGCTGGCGTTGTTAGATCAGGCCGTTGTGGAAGTGGGCTACCGGGGCATTCAAAGCCTGGTTGCCGAAGTCAGCGAAGTGGGCGACGAACTGCCAATCTTGCGCCGCGCCGGTTTTGCCGTTTACACGCGGCAGGATATTTGGGTATTAGAAAATGTAAGCAAACCTACTCCGAATCATTCAACTTTGCTCAGCCAGCGACAATCGGCCGATGATTGGGACATTCAACTGCTTTATGCCAACACAGTGCCGCGCCTCGTGCAAATGGTAGAGCCTTTGCCACCGCTAAACAGTGGTGAAAGCTGGGTTTTACGCGAAGAAGGCGAATTGACCGCATTTGTCCACATTCAAAAAGGGCCTTTGGCCTCCTGGCTGCGGCTGTTTATTCACCCCCATGCTGAATCACGGGTGGACGAGATTGTCTCGGCTGCCCTGCAAATGGCTAAACCGGCCGTTGCATGCCCCGTTTTTTGCTGCGTGCGCCGGTATCAGAGTTGGCTGCAAGGGCCATTGAACCGGGCCGGATTTAGTTTGTGGGGCAGTCAGGCTGTGATGGTGAAACACACAGTCAAACAACAACGAAAGCCGTTGATTGAGTCAACGGCCGTTATGGAAGCGCAAGGTATCCCGGCGTCCGCGCCCATGGTGCAGCCATACCAGCGCCCCAAGAAGAACGGAAAAACAAGCGTTCATGACAGAACACGCACAAACACAAGATAGAGAAGATTTAGAAGCCCTGCTTACGATTTTACCCTTGCGGGTTCGCCATAAAATTGAAGAAATTGGACGACTGCACGAGTTGCTCGAAATCGTGATGGATTTGGGCCGCGTCCCGACGGCGCGTTACGTAGACGGCGAAATCCTCCTGAATTCCAAAGAAATTACCCAGGAAGAGATTGACGTCGTTGTCGCCAGCATAGGCAACTTCGACGACGACAATCGCACCGGCATTGCCCGCACGCTGCATCGCAGCTCTGGCATCCGCAACCGGCGCAATCTGGTGGTGGGGCTTACCTGCCGTGTTGGCCGAGCCGTTTACGGAACCATAGACATCATCGCCGACATCGTGGAAGAAGGGCACAGCATTCTGCTGTTGGGCCGCCCTGGCGTGGGCAAAACGACGATGCTGCGCGAAATGGCCCGCGTGCTGGCGGAGAAAAAGCGCGTCGTTATCGTAGACACGTCCAACGAAATCGGCGGCGATGGCGACATCCCGCACCCGGCCGTTGGCCGCGCCCGACGCATGCAAGTGCCACGGCCGTCGCACCAGCACGAAACGATGATCGAAGCCGTAGAAAACCACAACCCGGAAGTCATTGTTATAGACGAAATCGGCCGGGAACGGGAAGCTGAGGCGGCCCGCACCATCAATGAACGTGGCGTGCAGTTGATTGGCACCGCCCACGGCAACACCCTGGAAAACCTGCTGCTCAATCCCACCCTGTCAGATTTGGTGGGGGGCATCGAAAGCGTTACCTTGTCGGACGAAGAAGCGCGCCGGCGCGGCACGCAAAAGACCGTTCTGGAACGGCGCGCCCCGCCCACCTTCGACGTCCTCATCGAAATCCAAAGCCGCCAGGAGCTGCTGGTCCATCGGGACGTGACAACTTCTGTAGATGCGATGCTGCGCGGCCAACCCTTCGACGTAGACCTGCTCTCCCGCGACGACCAGGGCGGCATTCACCGTGAGCAGCAAACCATGTTGGTCACGTCTTCGGCCGTCACCGGCCGGCGCGATCCGCGCATGGAGCGGGACCCGCGAGAACCACGCGCGCCGCGTGATGGGCGCAGCGTCCAGACGACGCGAAGTCGCGGCAGCGAGATTCCGGCCGCCAAGACGCCCAATGGCAGCAACGGCCGTATCCGCCTGGACGCCGCTCCCGCCGAACCCGTTGATCAGCCGTTCGATGAACCGGTTGAACGCAAAGGGCTAAACATTTACGTGTTTGGCATTGCCCGCAACCGCCTGTTCCAGGCGGCCAAGCAGCTCAAAACGCGCATAGACATCGTGGACAATCTGGCCGACGCCGACGTGTTTTTGACCCTGAAAAGTTACTACCGCAAACAGCGCAAGCTGGTCAGCCAGGCGGAACATATGCGCATCCCGGTCTTTGTGCTGCGGGCCAACACCGTCGCCCAGATGGAAAGTTTCCTGGCGCAAGTGTTAGACCTGGAAGTGAAGCCCGAAGACCCGTTTGACGTGGCTGTGTCGGAAGCCGAACGAGCCATCCAGCAGGTGCTTACCGGCCAGAATTCGGTGGACCTGACCCCGGTGAGTTCGGCCGTGCGCCGTTACCAGCACCAAATGGCCCGACAGGCGAATCTGGTATCGCACAGCTACGGCAAAGAGCCGCAGCGGTTCGTGCGCATTTTTAGCGAACGGCGGAATCCGTGAGCCGTGAACCGTGAACCGTAATCCGTATTCCGTGTTCCGTATTCCGTAAACGGAATACGGAATACGAATTACCTCGACACCACAGTATGTTCATCACACTCGAAGGACCAGAGGGGAGCGGGAAGTCCAGCCAGATTGGGTTATTGGCGGGTTTTTTGCGGGAACAAGGATTTGGCGTGCTACAGACCCGCGAGCCGGGAGGCACGCGAATTGGCGACCAGATCCGGGCTTGTTTGCATGACGTGGACAATGGGGAGATGACGGCCGTTACCGAAGTACTTCTTTATGCCGCTTCCCGCGCCCAACACGTAGACGAACTCATCCGACCAGCGCTGGCCGCCGGGCAGGTTGTCTTGTGCGACCGTTTCGCCGACAGCACGATTGCTTATCAGGGTTACGGCCGTGGCCTGGACCTGACCGATTTGCACACGCTGACGCGCATCGCCACCGGCGGCCTGAAACCCCACCTGACGCTGCTGTTGGACATTGACGTGGAACGCGGCCTGGCCCGGCGCAAAGTGGGCGGGGATGAGATGAACCGCCTGGACCTGGAGGCGGTGAGCTTTCACCAGCGTGTGCGGCAGGGCTACCACGCCCTGGCCGCGGCCGAACCGGAGCGCTGGATGACGATTGACGCTGACCGGACTGTCGGGGAAGTGCAGGGGGATTTGCGAACGGCCGTGTTGTCTCGGTTACGTCAGCCGCTTTTAGTCGTAAACCGTAAGCCGTAATCCGTATACAGTTGTCTGACGGAATACGGAACACGGCTTACGCAAAATCGCCGCCCAAATCCGGCATAGCCGATTCGATGGCTTCCGGTGATTCCCCACTCTCCAGCCGCGATACCACCTCATTAAACTCGTCGCCCATATCCTCACCCATTTCCCGGCTCATTTTGCGCATAAAGCGGCCAATGGCCTTTGGGTCTTCTTCGTCCAGGCCGCTTAACGCGCTGTCGTCCATCATCGAATCCAGGCGCGTGTCTTCCGATTTGGCGACGGTGACGCGGCCAATGCGCCGTTTCAGGTTGGCGCTTTGGCAGTGCGGACAAATCGGTTGGACCTTGCCATATTCGGCAAACGTAAAGGCCAGACGCACCGGACGGCGGCAATCCTGGCAGCGAAACTCGTAAACAGGCATAATTACCCTTCGTTCATCCTTCAGTTTAGACCGGAGCGTGGGCCTTTGACTCATTTGGACAGGCATCTTGCTTGCGCTCCAAAAACATTATACTTTCGCCGCTAACAGGTGCAACCATGACTCACGAAGAAAATCTCTACCAAAAACCTAGCTACCCGGTCCTCATGGTGATTTCTGGACCTTCTGGTGTGGGCAAGGATACGATCGCCCGGCAGCTTATTGACCGGCGGCCAGACAATTTCTATTTTGTGGTGACGGCCACGACGCGCCCCCCGCGTGTTGGCGAGGTGCATGGTCAGGATTATTTTTTTGTATCCAACGACGAATTTGCCCGCATGATTGAGGCCAATGAACTGCTGGAATATGCCGTCGTCTATAACGATTTTAAGGGGATTCCCAAGCAGCAGATTCGTGACGCGCTGAAAAGCGGGCGAGACGTGATTATGCGGGTGGATGTGCAGGGCGCGGCCACCATTCGCAAGCTGGTCCCGAATGCGGTGTCTGTGTTCTTGATGTCGGAATCGGAAGATGAGTTGGTGCGGCGATTGCGCGAGCGAAAATCGGAAACGGGCGACAGCTTGAGTTTGCGAATTGCCACGGCGCGGCAAGAAATGAAGCGTACGGTGGAATTTGATTACTTTGTCGTGAATGCGGAAGGCGCGCAGGAACGGGCGGTCCAGCAAATTTTGAGCATTATTGAGGCCCACCACTGCCGGGTGGAACAGTCGCCGGTTGTATTGTAAGCCGTTGGCTGCAAGCTATTAGCTGTTGGCTGGCGGGGGAATCAGGCCAGGAGCCAGGTGACAAGGGCGACGGCCAGGATGATGCCCATGCCGTAAGTGGCAGTGAGACGGAGGACACGGCCGTCATTGGCCCCCGGCACGGTGCTGCATCCCACCACAACTTTGGCCGGCGCAAAGGCGCTGCCAATGGCTCCGCCGGCCGTCTGGGCGGCCAGGATGATGGGCATGGATAAACCGAGGGTCACGGCCGTTTGCCTTTGTAATTCGCCAAAAACCACGTTGCTGTTGGTGTTGCTGCCGGTCATAAATGCCCCCAGCGCGCCAATGAACGGGCTGACCAGGGGATAAACCGGCCCGGCGACGCTGCTCAGGGCGTTGGCTAAGAGTTGGGTCATGCCGGCGTGCTGCATGGTAGTCGCCATCGCCACCAATGTCAGAATGCCGATGGTTGGTTTGCGCGAGCCAAGCCAGGTCTTCTGCAAGATGACACGGCCGTCATACACCCGCCGTTCCCCATCCTCACCAGGAAATGCACCCTGCCAATGAAACCAGGCAAACGTCAGCAGACTGGTGTAAAGC